>DATGDG010000531.1:0-1697 GCA_035311025.1 Casimicrobiaceae bacterium | reverse complement strand
CACCAGCCCCTGCTGCAGCAGCGGATGCGGGAAATTGATGATGGCGTGGCGCCACGCCGGGATGTCGACGCTGCCCTCGTCACCGCGCTCCAGCGCGGCGAGGATGTCCTCGTCCTGGTCGCTGTAGAGGCCGTACTTGCGCGCAAGCGCCACGGGCACGCGCTTGACCTGCGAAACCCGCGCCAGGACCTCCGCCATCCGGTCGGCCGCGCCGAGGTCGAGCGGAAAGGTGACCCACTCGTCGGCGTATTCCTTGAATTCGGTGACCGTCGCGTCCTTCAGCCTCGTCTCGATCGGCAGCAGCCGGATCGACGGGGGTCGCGAGGCGTCGTACAGCAGCTCGGTCGGGCACATCGTCGTCCGACCTGCCGACGAGGGCAGCAGGCGCTGGCCGAAGTCGGCGAAGAAGATCGCGTTGATCAGCTCGGATTTGCCGCGCGAGAACTCGGCGACGAACGCGACGACCAGCTTGTCCTGCTGCAGCCGCTCGAGGAGCTGCTGGACCTTGATGTCCACCTGCGCGTCGGCAAGGTCCTGTTGCTGCAGCCATTCGTGCAGCGATGAGATTCCGGCCGACAGCCGGCGCCGCCAGTCGGCATAGGCCTCGAATCGCGCAGCAAGGTCACGGGAGGGGTTCATGCGGCCAATGTTCCGGGGTCGCGGGCAGGGCTCTTCCGGCGGCGGGTGGACGTACCCATCGAGGGCAGGCAAGCACAAGTCGTGCCGCGACCCATTGGCGCCGGCCGTCCAGGGATCCGTGCCGAAGGTCCCCCGGCGCCGAGCACCGCGAGGCGAGCCGCCGCGGGCCCGCTGCGAAGACCCCCTGCGTCGAACGTCACAAGCTGCCCGCGCGGCGTACGACGGTCGGCCACGGGTCCCCCAGGCGGGTCCCGGGCACCGGCGGTCCCCCGAGCGTCATCGCCGCTGGCAGGTCGGGCAGTGGAACGTCGAGCGCTGGCCGATTCGCGAGCCGCGGATCGCCGATCCGCAGACGCGACACGCTTCGCCGGTCCGGCCGTACACGAAATGTTCGAGCTGGAAATACCCGGATGCGCCGTCGGAGCCGACGTAGTCGCGCAGCGTGCTGCCGCCCTTCGCGATGGCCTCGTCCAGGACATCGCGCACGCTCCCGACCACTCGCGCAAGCCGGTTCCTTGAAACGCGCTGCGCCGCGAGCGCCGGATGGATGCCGGCGCGGAACAGCGATTCGTTTGCGTAGATGTTGCCAACGCCGGTGACGACGCGATTGTCCATCAATGCGAGCTTGATCGCCGCGCTGCGCGAACGCGTGACCTGCCACAGGTAGTCCGCATCGAAGGCCGCGTCGAAAGGCTCGGGTCCGAGCGAGGCCAGCAGCGGATGGCGCTCGACGGCGGACGCGACCCACAGCATTGCGCCGAAGCGACGCGGATCGCGGTAGCGCAGCGTCGTTCCGTCGTCGAACACGATGTCGACGTGGTCGTGCGCACCGCGCGGCGGGGGGCTGCGCCAGACCCGCAGGGAGCCCGTCATGCCCAGGTGGATGACGAGAGTCGCCGCGCCTGAGCGCAGAAGCAGGTACTTGCTGCGCCGATCGACCCGATCGATGGTCGCACCGCGCATTCGCACTTCGAGGTCGGCGGGAACCGGCCAGCGAAGTCGCCGGTCGTACACGTCGACCCGAACGACGCTGCGGCCGCTCACGTGCGGCGCGATGC
>DATGDG010000530.1:0-17462 GCA_035311025.1 Casimicrobiaceae bacterium | reverse complement strand
CGAGCCTTGGCAATACCCTTTCCGCGCTGCCGTTCACGGTCGTGATCGACCGTCAGGGCCGGGTTGCCGAGCGACACCTCGGCCCGCTGGTTCAGCCCGGCTTGGACCGCATCCTCGACCGGCTCGTGAAGCACGCCTGAGCCCCGGCGCCGCAGGCCGGGCGCGCGGCGCTTCGAGCCCCCAATCGGCTTCAACCGTGTCCATCTGCTGGACAAAATGCTGTCATCTGCGGCAAACTCCGCGCTTTCTCGGCCACCAGTAGCCGAAAGGGCACCGGCATGGATCTGCGCAAGCTCAAGACCCTGATCGAACTCGTCGAAACCTCGGGAATTGCCGAGCTCGAGATTCAGGAGGGCGAAGAAAGGGTGCGGATCACGCGAACGGTCGCCGCCTCGCAGCAGACCGTGATGCTGCACGCTGCGCCGCAGGGACCCGGCGCGCCGGTGCCGGCGCCCGCCGCAGCCGTCGTGCCGGCGGTCGTCGCGGCCGCGGCTCCCGCCGAGCCGGAGGGGCACGTGGTCAAGAGTCCGATGGTGGGCACGTTCTACAGGTCTGCCTCGCCGGGCGCCAAGGCGTTCGTCGAGGTCGGGGACACGGTGGCCCAGGGCGACACGCTTTGCATCGTCGAAGCGATGAAGCTGATGAACGAAATCGAGGCGGATGCTGCCGGAACCGTGAAGGCCATCCTCGTCGAGAACGGGCAGGCCGTCGAGTTCGGCCAGCCGATGTTCGTCCTCGCCTAGGCATGGTCACGTCAGACCGCGCGAAGCTGTTCGACAAGGTTCTGATCGCGAATCGCGGGGAGATCGCGCTGCGCATCCAGCGCGCCTGCCGCGAGCTCGGGATCAAGACCGTCGTCGTCCATTCCGAAGCCGACCGCGACGCCAAGTACGTCGCACTTGCCGACGAATCGGTATGCATCGGACCGCCCCCCTCGGCGCAGAGCTACCTCAACATCCCGGCGATCATCGCCGCCGCGGAGGTGACCGACGCCCAGGCGATCCATCCCGGCTACGGATTCCTGTCCGAGAACGCCGACTTCGCCGAGAAGGTCGAGCGCTCCGGCTTCGTGTTCATCGGTCCCAAGCCCGAGACGATCCGCCTGATGGGCGACAAGATCAGCGCCAAGGTCGCGATGACCAAGGTCGGCGTCCCCTGCGTCCCCGGCTCCGAGGGCGCCCTGCCGGAGGATCCGAAGGAGGTCGTCAAGATCGCCCGCGCCGTCGGCTATCCGGTCATCATCAAGGCGGCGGGGGGCGGCGGCGGCCGTGGCATGCGGGTCGTGCATACCGAGGCCGCGCTGCTTCCGGCCGTCGCGTTGACCCGCAACGAGGCGCAGTCCGCATTCAGCAACCCGCTGGTCTACATGGAGCGTTTCCTGGCCAATCCTCGACACATCGAGATCCAGGTGCTCGCCGACGGTTACAAGAACGCGGTCCATCTGTTCGAGCGCGATTGTTCGATGCAGCGACGTCACCAGAAGATCATCGAGGAAGCGCCGGCACCGGGGATCAATCCCCGGGCGCTCGCGCGCATCGCCGAACGTGCGGCAGAGGCATGCCGCAAGATCGGCTACCGCGGCGCAGGGACCTTCGAGTTCCTGTACCAGGCCGACGAGTTCTTCTTCATCGAGATGAACACCCGCGTCCAGGTCGAGCATCCGGTGACGGAGATGATCACCGGGATCGACATCGTCCAGGAGCAGATCCGCGTCGCGGCGGGGCAGAAGCTCAGGTGGCGCCAGCGCGACATCACGCGTCGCGGCCACGCGATCGAATGCCGGATCAACGCCGAGGACCCGTGGACTTTCGTGCCGTCGCCGGGCCGGATCACCGCCTGGCATGCCCCGGGCGGGCCTGGCATCCGCGTCGACTCGCACGTCTACCAGAACTACTTCGTCCCGCCGAACTACGACTCGATGATCGGCAAGGTCGTTGCGTACGGCGACACGCGCGAGCAGGCGATCGCCCGGATGCGGGTCGCGCTGTCGGAAATGGTCGTCGGCGGCATCAAGACCAATGTTCCCCTGCATCAGGAACTGCTCCTCGACGAGAAATTCCTGCGCGGCGGCACGTCGATCCACTACCTCGAGGAGCGGCTCGCCCGGCGCAAGCAGGCGGCATAGCGAAGGGTTGAGCGCGCGAAACGCCGGTTGCCCGCGGTGGCGCGACCCGGTCCGGTGCCGGGGATCGCGGTGAACTACATCGCGCTGCGCTTCGACGTCGAGGCCGCGACGGCCGACGCCTGGTCCGACGCGCTGATCGACGCAGGCGCGCTGTCGGTCGACGCCGCCGACCCCGACGCCGGAACCGCGTGCGAGACGGCGCTGTTCGCGGAAGGCGACCCCGACGTCCGTCCCTGGTGGCCGATTTCGCGGCTCACCGCGCTGTTCGACTCGGCGCAGGATCCCGAGGCGACCCTCGCCGAAGCGGCGCGCTCGCTCGGGTTGCAGGCGCCATCGCATCAAACCCTCGAAGTGGCGGATCGCGACTGGATCGCAGCGACCCGGTCGCAGTTCGCTCCGATCCGCGTCACCGACGACCTGTGGATCGTCCCGACGTGGTGCGAGCCGCCGCGACCCGACGCGGTCAACGTCCTGCTCGATCCGGGACTTGCCTTCGGAACCGGATCGCATCCGACGACACGGCTGTGCCTCGCGTGGCTGCGCGACTGCGTCAGCCCGGGCGCATCGGTCCTCGACTACGGCTGCGGTTCCGGGATCCTGGCCATTGCCTCGTTGAAACTCGGTGCGTCCGTTGCGACGGGCATCGACATCGATGTGCAGGCGGTCCAGGCCAGCACTGCCAATGCCGAGCTCAACGGGGTCGCGGCCGAATTCGCGCTTCCCGACCGGCTGGGCGCGCGCCAATTCGATGTCGTCGTCGCCAACATACTCGCCAATCCGCTGCGGCTGCTGGCGCCGCTGCTCGCCGAGCATTGCCGCAGCGGGGGGCGCATTGCGCTGTCCGGAATCCTCGAGGCGCAGGCCGGCGAGGTGATCGCCGCCTACGCGCCCTGGTTTACCATCTCGCGCTGGCGAACGATCGAAGGCTGGGTGCTGCTCGCCGGTAAACGCAACGCCGAGCCCGCCTGACGTCGCGCGCTCCAGATCGACGATGCCCGACCCGAAATTCACCCGTTGTCCCGGCTGCGCGACGGTTTTCCGCGTGACCCCCGAGCAACTCGCATTGCGCGAAGGACAGGTGCGCTGCGGACACTGCCGTGCGGTGTTCGACGCGAATTCGCACCTCGTCCTCCTGGAGGCCCGCGCGCCCGAACACGACGAGTCCGATGAACTCCTGCGCGGGCGGCCGACGGTCACGCTGCGCGAATCGCACGCGCTCCAGGTCGTTCCTGCCCGGACCTCCGCTGCGAGCTTGACCGACGAGAAACCAGCATCCGTCGTCGACGAGACGCCGGGATCCGCTGCCGACGAGACGCCGGCTGCCATCGTCAACGACGAGCCGCCAGCTGTCGCGCACGAGGCTGCCGCCACGGCTGTCGCGGAGGCCCCTCCAGTCGTCGGCACCGTCCGGTCACCCGTCGACCCGGGCGAACTCGAGGCCGCGCGGGCGGCGCTGCGCCACCGTTCGCCCCGGCCGCGCAGCGGGAACGCGTTCTATGCTTTCGCGATTCTGCTGCTGGTCGCCGGACTCGGCGCGCAGGCTTTGCTGGAGTTTCACGATTTGCTGGCCGCCCGCATTCCGCGCCTGACGCCGATGCTGGTGAGCGCCTGCCGCTGGCTTTCTTGCACGATCCGACCGCTGCGAGACGCCTCGGCCCTGTCGATCGAAGGGTCCGACCTGCAGGCGGACCCTGGACACCAGGGATTGCTGATCCTGACGGCAACCATCCGGAACCGGTCGACCTACGCCTTGGCCTATCCGCATCTGGAGCTGACGCTCACCGACGCCTCGGATCAGATCGTCGTGCGCCGTGCCTTCGCACCTTCGGAATACCTGGCCCGCGGCAGGAGTGCCGATGCAGGGATCGCGGGAAATCGGGAACAGTCGATCAAGCTGTTCATCGATGTTGCAACGACGAAGCAGGCAGGCTATCGACTCTATCTGTTCTATCCATGATCCGGGCGGTGGAGGCGAGCGTCCCCCCTGCGGACGAAATTGGTGCGAACCGACAGAGCGTTGCACCAAATCGCAACAAGTATTAACCTGACCGCCCCAATTCGGTGCCAAGCTGCCAGCGCAAGCGAGAGCGCGATTTAAAACGCTTTGCTAAACAATTGCTTAGGTGGAATTGTCCGGTGGCACGGAACTGGCTAAATACCTGCGCGTCCGGAAATCGGCCGCACGGCCCATTTTCCGCCCTCGTTATTCAGGAGATCTTCGAATGAGCACCGCAGCCAACGTGCTGAAAATGATCAAGGACAAGGAAGTCAAGTTCGTCGACCTGCGTTTCACCGATACCCGCGGCAAGGAACAGCACGTTTCGGTCCCCGCCAAGGCTTTCGACGCCGACAAGTTCGAATCGGGTCATGCGTTCGATGGCTCGTCGATCGCGGGCTGGAAGGGGATCCAGGCCTCCGACATGCTGCTGATGCCGGATCCGGGTACCGCCAACATCGATCCGTTCATGGACGAGACGACGCTGATCCTCACCTGCGACGTCATCGAGCCATCGGACGGCAAGGGCTATGAGCGCGATCCGCGCTCGCTCGCCAAGCGCGCCGAGGCCTACCTGAAGTCGACCGGACTGGGCGACGTCTCGTACTTCGGTCCCGAGCCGGAGTTCTTCGTCTTCGATTCGGTCGAGTGGTCGGTCGACATGTCCGGCAGCTACTGCAAGGTGTTCTCGTCGGAAGCGGCGTGGTCGACGGCGGAGAAGTTCGAGGGCGGCAACCTCGGCCACCGGCCCGCGGTCAAGGGCGGCTATTTCCCGGTTCCCCCGGTCGACTCGCTGCAGGACATCCGCTCGGCGATGTGCCTGGCACTCGAGGAGATGGGGGTGGAAGTCGAAGTCCATCACCACGAAGTGGCAACGGCCGGGCAGTGCGAGATCGGCACCAAGTTCGCGCCGCTGGTCAAGCGCGCCGACTGGCTGCAGATCCTGAAGTACGTCGTCCACAACACCGCGCACGCCTACGGCAAGACTGCGACGTTCATGCCCAAGCCGATCGTCGGCGACAACGGTTCCGGGATGCATGTCCACCAGTCGGTGTGGAAGGACGGCAAGAACCTGTTCGCGGGCGACGGTTACGCAGGCCTCTCGGATTTCGCGCTCTACTACATCGGCGGCATCATCAAGCACGCGAAGGCGCTCAATGCGATCACCAATCCTGGAACGAACTCGTACAAGCGACTCGTCCCCGGCTTCGAGGCGCCGATCAACCTCGCCTATTCGGCGCGCAACCGCTCGGCGTCCTGCCGGATCCCGTACGTGAGCAACCCGAAAGGGCGCCGCGTCGAGGTGCGCTTCCCGGATCCGACGGCGAATCCGTATCTCGCTTTCTCGGCGATGCTGATGGCCGGTCTGGACGGCGTGCAGAACAAGATCCACCCCGGCGATCCGATGGACAAGAACCTCTACGACCTCGAGCCCGAGGAAGCCGCCAAGGTGCCGCATCCCTGCGCTTCGCTGGACGAGGCGCTCGAGAACCTGTCGAAGGATCGCGAGTTCCTGACGCGTGGTGGCGTGTTCACCAATGACATGCTCGACGCGTACATCGACCTCAAGATGGAGGAGGTCACGCGTTTCCGCATGACGACCCATCCGGTCGAATACGACATGTACTACAGCCTGTAATCGCCGCCGTTCGCCACGCGCAACGGTTCACCGGGGGCGGGCGCCGCGGGCGTCCGCGCGGCCCGCCCCTTTTGATCCGCCAGCGCGTTGGTTACACTTCGGCGCAATGACTCGACGTGACTTCCGTTTCATCGCGCTCCGGCGCATCCTCCTCGTCGGCCTCCCGGTCGCGGCGATGCTCGCAGTTCCGCAGGCGCGGGCTGCGATCTGCAAATACCTCGACCAGGACGGAAACGTCGTCTATTCGAACGTCGCACCGACGAAGGGATTGCGCAAGCTTTCCTGCGACATCGTCGAGGACCAGGGCCGGGGAGCGTCGAGCGGCAGCAGCGCACGTTCGACGCCGACACCCGAGGGCTTCCCGCGCGTGTCCCCGGAAGCGCAGCGCAGCCGGGACGAGACGCGGCGCAAGATCCTCGACGACGAACTCGCCAACGAGCAGAAGCTGCTCGCCGCGGCGCGGGATGCCTACGGCAACGGCGCACCGCAGCCGCTGCCCGACGAGAAGAACGATGCCGAGAAATACCGGCAGCGGATCGCGAAGCTGCGCGAGGCGGTTACCGTGCACGAGCGCAACGTCGAGGCGCTGCGCAAGGAGATCGCCACGACGCGCTGAACCGCGGGTTCGAGCGTCCGCGCGAGGCGCGATCGACGCGGTCGCCGGCCGCCTGCAGGCGCCGGGCGCGTCCGCTTCCGCAGCGGGGCGGAGACGCTGATGCGGCTGCGTCTCATCCCTGCCAAGGCCCACGAGCCGCCGCCGGTCACGCGGCGCGGGCTGGAACTGCTTGCAACCGCGGTGCTCCTGCTCGACGACTCGCATCGCGTCGCCTATGTGAATCCCGCGGCCGAGAACCTGTTCGAGCTCTCGCTCGCCAAGTTCAACGGCCATTCGGTCGACGAGTTGTTCGCCGGCGCGGCAGCGCTGCGCGCAGCGATCGACAAGGCGGTGAGCACCGGGGCGTCGTACACCGAGCAGGAGCTCGAACTCGGGCTTCCCGGCAAACCCAGGCTGCACCTGGTCTGCACGGTGTCGCCGGTCGATGTCCCGGGTGCCGCACTGCTGCTCGAGTTCCGGCACATCGACCAGCAACTGAAGATCGCGCGCGAGGAGCGCCAGCGCGAACAGCAGCAGGCCAACCGCGAGCTGATCCGCAACCTCGCCCACGAGATCAAGAATCCGCTCGGGGGGATACGCGGCGCCGCGCAGCTCCTGGAGCGCGAGCTCGATCGCCCCCCGCTGATCGAGTACACGCAGGTCATCATCGCCGAGGCGGATCGCCTGCGAGCGCTGGTCAATCGCCTGCTGTCGCCGCATCGCGCTCCGTCGTACCGTCGCATCAACGTCCACGAGGTCCTGGTGCGGGTCAAGGGCCTGGTCCAGGCCGAGTTCCCGGCGATCCCGATCGTCTGCGATTTCGACACCAGCCTCCCCGACCTCGACGCCGACGCCGAGCAGCTGATGCAGGCGCTGCTCAACATCGTCCGCAATGCGGCGCAGGCGCTGGCGGGAAGCTCGGTCGCGGCGCCCGAGATCCACCTGAGGACCCGGGTCGCGCGCGGCGTGACGCTTGCGAAGCGTCATCACCGGACCGCGCTTTCGATCGAGATCGAGGACAACGGCCCGGGCATTCCGGACGAGCTGCGCGAACGGATCTTCTTCCCGCTGGTCTCGGGCCGCGACGGCGGCAGCGGCCTGGGCCTGACGATAGCGCAGACGTTCGTGTCGCAGCACGGCGGGACGATCGACTACGCGAGCGTTCCCGGCCACACGGTATTCACCGTGCTGCTGCCGCTTTCCGCGAATCGCAGTTGAAGCCGGGAGATCGGACGTGACGATGGAAGTGGCCTATGTGAACGACAGCGCGCCGTCCGGCGAACGCGGCAACGCCGTGTGGATCGTCGACGACGACCGGTCGATCCGGTGGGTGCTCGAGAAGGCGCTGTCGCGCGAAGGCATTCCGTTCCAGTCGTTCTCGTCGACCTTCGAGGTCCTGCAGGCGCTGGCGATCAACGAGCCCGAGGTGCTGGTCTCGGACATCCGCATGCCGGGCGAATCGGGGCTGTCGCTGCTGCAGCAGGTCCGCGAGCACCACCCGCACATTCCGGTGATCGTGATGACCGCGTACTCCGACCTCGACAGCGCGGTCGCGGCATTCCAGGGCGGCGCGTTCGAGTACCTGCCCAAGCCTTTCGATGTCGACCACGCGCTTGCGTTGATCCGGCGCGCCGCGAGCGAGACGCGCAAGACGCCGACCGCGCATGCCGCGGTGTCGGAAGCGCCGGAAATCCTCGGTCAGGCGCCCGCGATGCAGGAGGTTTTCCGGGCGATCGGGAGGCTGTCGCAGTCGTCGGCCACCGTGCTGATCACCGGCGAATCCGGAACCGGGAAGGAGCTCGTCGCCCGCGCCCTGCATCGGCACAGTCCCCGGGCTGCGGGTCCGTTCGTCGCGATCAACACCGCGGCGATTCCGAAGGATCTGCTCGAATCCGAACTCTTCGGACACGAGCGAGGCGCGTTCACCGGCGCCCAGACCATGCGGCGCGGCCGTTTCGAGCAGGCCGAGGGCGGCACGCTGTTCCTCGACGAGATCGGCGACATGCCCGCCGACCTCCAGGTGCGCCTGCTGCGCGTGCTCGCCGACGGCGAGTACTACCGCGTGGGCGGCCATGCGCCGCAGAAGTCGAGCGTGCGCATCATCGCCGCGACGCACCAGAACCTCGAGGAACGCGTGCGGCAGGGGCTGTTCCGCGACGACCTGATGCACCGGCTCAACGTGGTGCGCCTGCGCCTGCCTGCGCTGCGCGAGCGGCCGGAGGACATCGCGCCGCTCGCCCGCCATTTCCTGCGCAAGAGCGCGCGCGATCTCGCCGTCGAGCCCAAGCTGTTCTCCGACGCTGCGCTCGAAGTGCTGGCCGCGTTCCAGTTCCCCGGCAACGTCCGGCAGCTGGAGAACATCTGCCACTGGATCACGGTGATGGCGCCAGGCCAGCGCGTGGAAGTCGCCGACCTGCCGCCGGAGGTGCGCGGCGGCGGCGGCGCACCGCTGCCGGCGGGCGAAGGCAGCTGGCAGCAGGCGCTCGACCGCGAGCTCGCCGCTGCACTCGCCCGCGGGGAGCGCAGCGTCGGGGATCGCCTCGAGCGCGAGTTCGAGAAGACGCTGATCCGCCGCGCGCTCGCGCACACCGGCGGCCACCGGATGGAAGCCGCGGCGTGGCTGGGGTGGGGACGCAACACGCTGACCCGCAAGATCCAGGAGCTCGGCATGGAGGCCGAGCTGCGGAAAGGCGAGCACGGGTAGGCGCGCCGCGCCGACCGGGGCCTCAGGGCGCGGCGACCTCGACGATCACCGGCGCGTGGTCCGAAGGCTTCGCCCCCTTGCGGGCATTGCGGTCGATCCGCGACGACCGGCACTGCGCGGCGAGCGGTTCCGACAGCAGGATGTGATCGATGCGCAGGCCGCGGTTCTTCGGAAACGCGAGCTGCCGGTAATCCCACCAGCTGAAGGTGTTCGGCGGCTGCTCGAACAGCCGGAAGCTGTCCCTGAGTCCCGTTGCCAGGAAATCCCGGAACGCGGCGCGCTCGGGTTCCGAACACAGCACCTGGCCTTCCCACAACGCCGGATCGTGGACGTCACGATCGTCGGGCGCGACGTTGAAATCCCCGGCCATCGCGAGCCGCGGATGCCGGGACAGTGCGTCGCGCAGGTGCGCGGCCACGGCGCGGCACCAGGCGAGCTTGTAGGCATACTTGTCCGAGCCGACGGCCTGGCCGTTCGGCACGTAGACGCAGATCACCCGGATGCCTTCGACCGTCGCCGCGATCACGCGTTTCTGCGCGTCGTCGAAGTCGTCGATGCCGTGTGCGACGTCGGCGACCTCGAGATTCTCGCGGGTCAGGATCGCAACGCCGTTGTAGGTCTTCTGTCCGGCGTACGCCGAAGCGTAGCCGGCCTGCCGCAGTTCGGCGACCGGGAACTTCGCGTCCTCGAGCTTGGTTTCCTGCAGGCACACGACGTCGGGCGCATTCGCGCCCAGCCACTCGACGAGCCTCGGCAGCCGGACGTTCAGCGAGTTGACATTCCAGGTGACGAGCTTCATCGCCGGCCCTGGCGCCTGCGCCTATTGCGGATAACCGGTGCCCCTCGCGGGGCCCGCAGGGGGCTCGGCGGGTCGGGAAGTCGCGGGAGCCGGCTTCGCCGCCGGGCCGGCAACTGGCGTTCCCGTGGCGGTCGCCGGCGCGGCCGCGGGACCGGCGGGCAGGGGCGGCGCATTCTTCGGATAACCCGCCTGGTCGAGCAGGGATTGCCAGCGCGATTCGTTGTAGCCGACGCCGAGCAGCTTGTCGCCGACCTGCAGCACCGGCGCCGACTGCCCCCCGGTCAGCGCCTTCAGCTTCGTGCCGCCTTCCGTCGTCGTGACGTCGACGGTCGCATGGGGCACGCCGCGCTTGACCAGCAGCTGCTGTGCCTCGCGGCAGATGTCGCCGCAGTCGAACGTGTAGAGCGTGACGGGGAAGGCCTGCATTGCCTGGCGGGTCGCGAGCAGGGTCTTGTCGGTGTCGATGACGTTCCCCTGCAATTGCTTCGACTGCACGCCCCTGGCATCGGGCGGCGGCGGCTGATCTGAATAGACGACGTGCCCGTCGGGGTCGACGTAGCGGTAGAGCGACTGCGCCCGGGCCGGCAGGACGAAGGCCAGCGTCGTGCACAGCAGCGCTGCGGCAACGTGAATCGGGTTCATGGCGGGTCCTCGCGGTGGCGCGTCAAGTCGCCTGCGACGCGACCATGCCATTATGGCGCAGAAGCGCATCGATCTGCGGCGGGCGGCCGCGGAACGCGACGAACGACTCGAGCGCAGGTCGCGTCCCGCCGCGCGCGAGCACCTCGTCGCGGAATCGCCCGCCGACCTCGGGAGACAGCACGCCGCGTTCCTCGAACAGGCTGTAGGCGTCCGACGACAGCACCTCGGACCACAGGTAGCTGTAATAGCCCGCGCCGTAGCCGCCGGCGAAGATGTGTCCGAACCCGTGCATGAAGCGGTCGTAGTCCGGGCGCGGCACGACGGCGACTTCGCGGCGGACCGCGTCGAGGACGGCCTGGGGATCCGCAAACGCGCCGCTGCCGTCGGGCTCGAATGCGCTGTGCAGCAGCATGTCGAACAGCGCGAACTCGAGCTGGCGCACCATCGCCATGCCGCTTTCGAAATTGCGCGCCGCCCGCATGCGCTCGTACAAGGCGCGCGGCAGCGGTTCGCCGGTCGTGGCGTGCGCGGTCATCGACGCGAGCACGTCCCACTCCCAGCAGTAGTTCTCCATGATCTGGCTCGGCAGCTCGACGGCGTCCCATTCGACGCCCTGCAAGCCGGACACGCCGGCGACGTCGACTCGCGTCAGCAGCTGGTGCAGGCCGTGGCCGAACTCGTGGAACAGCGTCGTCAGCTCGCGGTGGGTCAGGTGCGCCGGCCGGTCGCCCACCGGTCCGGGAAAATTGCACGTGAGGTACGCGACCGGATGCTGCAGGCGGTCGGCCGCATGGCGTCGGTTGATCGCGTCGTCCATCCACGCGCCGCTCTGCTTGCCTTCGCGCGCGTGGAGGTCGAGATAGAACTGCCCGACCAGCGCGCCCTGCGCATCGCGGATCTCGTGGAAGCGCACCGACGGGTGCCACGCCGGCGCGCTGCCCGCGCGGATGGTGACGCCGTAGATCGTCTCGACGACGCGGAACAGTCCCGCGAGTGCGCGATCCTCGGGCAGGTATTCTCGGACTTCCTGCTCGGAGAACGCATAGCGGCGGGTCTTGAGCTTCTCGGACGCCCAGGCGAGATCCCACGCGGCCAGGTCGTCGATGCCGAGCTCGGCTCTCGCGAAGTCCCGCAGTTCGGCGAACTCGCGTCGCGCGAAAGGCTTCGCTCGTGCGGCGAGGCCGCGCAGGAAGGCGAGGACTTCATCGGGCGTACTTGCCATCTTGGGCACCAGCGACAGCGCGGCGAAATTCGGGTAGCCGAGCAGCCGCGCCTCCTCGCGGCGCAACTCGAGGATCCGCGCGATCACCGCGGTGTTGTCCCATTCCGGCGTTGCGCCGAGATCGGATGCGACCGTGGCCGCCGCGCGGTGCATCAGCGCGCGCAGCGCCCGGTCGTCGGCGTACTGCATCACGGGGACATAGCAGGGCGAGCGCAGCGTCAGCTTGAATCCGCTCTTTCCTTCGGCCGCGGCCGCCGCGCGCGCGGCCGCGATCACGTCGACGGGCACGCCGGCGAGGGCGCGCTCGTCGTCGACGTGATGCGACCAGGCGTTCTCGGCGTCGAGGACGTTGTCGTCGAACCTCGCCGACAGCAGCGCGAGTTCCTCCTGGACTTGCTTGAGCCGGGCCTTGTCGGCGTCGCCGAGCTCGGCGCCGCCGAGGCGGAAATCGCGAAGCGCGTTGTCGACGACCTTGCGCCGCGCCGGCTCGAGGGTCGCGTACGCAGGACCGCAAGCCAGCGCCCGGTACCGCTCGAACAGGCGCCTGTCCTGCGCGATGTCGGCGTAGAACGCCGTGATCTTCGGGAGGTTGGCGTTGTAGGCGTCGCGGATCTCCGGCGTGCTGACGACGGCATTCAGGTGCGCGACGGCGCTCCAGGCGCGATCGAGGTGGTCGAGGACCACCTCGGTGGGCGCGACGACCGTCTCCCATGTCGCGGCGCGGGTGTCGGCGGCCGCGGCTTCGAACGCTGCGCGCGCCTGTGCGAGCAGCGCATCGACCGCGGGACCGACGTGGTCGGGCAGGATCAGGTCGAATCGGGGCAGGCCGGAAAAATCGAGCAGGGGATTGTTCGTGGTCATCGGTAGCTGCGTCGGGGCGGTGCGGGTGCGCGGCGATTGGATCTGCAAATCACGTGCCCGCCCGCTTCGGGACAGGCGCGGCGGAACCACCCAGCATCGCGTCGAGGCTGCGCAGGTCGGCGGGCGTGCCGACGTTCGCCCAGGGGCCATCGTAGCGCTCGCCCGATACGATGCCGAGGCCGATCCAGTCGCGATACAGCGGCAGCATCTTCTGCTTGACGCCGCGCGGGAGCGAGGCGAACAGCGCGGTGTCGTAGATGCCGATGTTGCCGAAGGTCAGCCGATCGCTCGTCGCCAGCGCGAGCCGGCCGTCACGCAGCGCAAAATCCCCTTCCGGGTGATAGGGGGGATTGGGAACCATCACGAGGTGCGCGCGCGGCGCGCGGGGATCGTTCGCCATCGCGTCGATGCGCGCGGCAAGCGATGCGTAGTCGAAGCGCGTCCAGATGTCGCCGGAGACGATCAGTGCGGGGCCCGGGCGCAGCAGCGGGAGCGCGGTCGCGACGCCGCCTGCCGATTCCAGCGGCTCGCTCTCGGCAGACCAGCGAATGCGCACGCCGAGCGCCGTGCCATCGCCCAGCGCAGCCACCAACAGGTCGCCGCGGTGCGCGACGTTGATGACGATATCGGTGAATCCGGCGCGCGCGAGCGCGTCGATCTGCCAGCTGATCAGCGGCCTGCCGCCGGCGCGAAGCAGGGGCTTGGGCGTGTCGTCGGTCAGCGGGCGCATGCGCTCGCCGCGCCCCGCCGCTAGGATCATCGCGCTGGTCATCGGATCGGCGGCCGGTACGGTCGTTTCAGGACGGGTGCACGAAGGCTGGCGAGCGGCCTTCGAGCAAGTCCAGGATGCGCGAGAGGGCGTCGAATTCGCGGTACCGCGCGCAGGCGCGCCGCAGGTAGCGCAGGACCCGGGGCATGTCGCTCACGTAGCGATGCTTGCCGTCGCGGTGCGAAAGGCGCGCGAAGATCCCGAGGACCTTGAGCTGGCGCTGCACGCCCATCCATTCGTAGTCTCGCCAGAAAGGCGCGAACCCGGCTGCGACGGGCAACCCGGCCTTCCGCGCGCGCTCCCAGTAGCGGATCGCCCAGTCGAGCTCGCGCTCCTCGTCCCACTCGACGTACGCGTCGCGCAGCAGCGAGACCAGGTCGTAGGTGATCGGGCCCTGCACGGCATCCTGGAAGTCGAGCACGCCGGGGTTGGGCGTGCACACCATCAGGTTGCGGGAATGGTAGTCGCGATGGACGTAGACGCGGGGCTGGGCGAGGGCGCTGGCGATCAGCGTGCCGAATACGGTGTCGAGGGTCGCGCGCTCGGCGGGCGTCGGCGCGTGGCCGAGGTGGCGACCGACATACCACTCGGGAAACAGCATCAGCTCGCGTCGCAGCAGCGCTTCGTCGTACGGAGGGAGTTCGCCCTCGCGCGTCGCGCCCTGCCACCGGATCAGCGCGTCGATCGCGTCGAGGTAGAGCGCATGGGCGCTCGCGTCGTCGAGCGCCGACGCGTAAGTCGTCGTGCCGAGGTCGGTCAGCAGCAGGAAGCCGCGATCGAGGTCTGTCGCTAGCACGCGCGGTGCGTTCACGCCGGCAGCATCGAGCAGCTTCGCGACGTGAACGAACGGGCGGCAGTCCTCCTGCGCCGGCGGCGCGTCCATCGCGATCAGCGTCGGCGCAGTCGGCGCGAGTTCGCAAGGCGCTGCGAGGGTGACGCGGAAATAGCGGCGGAAGCTCGCGTCGGCGGACGCCGGCTCGATCGTGAAACCGGACAGCCGCAGCGCCGAAGCAAGCCAGAGGCGAAGCTCGTCAAGCCGCGGGTCCGCGGTCTGATCAGGGAACATCGCGGGGCGCATCGGGGGTCAGGCGTCGGCGTCCGGCGCCGTCGGGGCGCATTGCGGCGCGGGCGGACGGCACAACGCCGGGCTAGAATGCGCGAATTCTAGCAAACCGCCCCACCCCTGTTCCTTCCGATGAAGTTTCACGCAGGCCGGATTGCCGCCTGGGCCATTCTGCTCGCGGTGTCGGGCGCATCGCGGGCGCTGCCTGCGCAGGAGCTCTCGCTCAAGCTCGCGCCCGAGATCACCTCGCCCGGGCCGGCCTCGAAATCGCCGCCGGCAGCGCCGCGCGAAGGGATCGGCGCTGCGCCCCAGGGCGCACTGTTCCTGCGCGCCGACCGGCTGGAGGGTGACAATCACCGGCTGACGGCCGAGGGCCACGTCGAATTGCGGACGCGCAACGAAACTGTCCTCGCCGACCGGTTGTCGTACTCGGTCGACGACCAGACGATCTTCGGCGAAGGAGGTGTGGTATTGCGGCGCGGCCTCGATTGGATCAGCGGTCCCGAGCTCGAGTACAAACGCGACACTCAGACAGGGTTCTTCAAGTCTCCGAGTTATTTCGTCTCCGAGGCGAATGCGCGGGGCGAGGCGAGCGAGATCCGGTTCCTCGGCCCCGACCGTTACGATGCGACCGACGCGAGCTACACGACCTGCATCGCGCCGAACCCCGACTGGTACCTGCGCGGCAGCGACATCGAGGTCGACAACCTGCGCAAGGTCGGGACCGCGCACGGGGCGTCGGTGCACTTCCTCGACGTTCCGGTGCTCTACGCGCCGTGGCTCGAGTTTCCGCTGTCGAGTCAGCGCAAGTCCGGATTCCTGACGCCGACACTGGGCTCGACCGGGGTGCGCGGTCTCGAGATCGCGGCGCCTTACTACCTGAACCTGGCGCCGAACTACGATGCGACGCTGACGCCGCGCCTGATGAGCAAGCGCGGCCTGATGCTGGGAGCGCAGTTCCGCTACCTGCTCGGAGATGCGAACGCCCCGCTGGGCACGTCGACCGGGGAGATGAACGCCGAGTACCTTCCGAACGATCGCGTGTCCGGCCACGACCGCTACGCGCTCGCATGGCAGGACGGCACGCAGTTTTCGCCCTGGCTCTCCGCCTTCTGGAACCTGAACAAGGTTTCGGACGACACCTACTTCGCGGATTTCGCCGATCGCGTCTCGGTGACGTCGCAGAAATCGCTGCCGCGCGACGCCGGCCTGCAGGCGACGCACGGGCCGTGGTCGCTGCTCGCGCGGGTCCAGAGCTTCCAGACGCTGCAGGATCCGAACGCGCCGGTCGTGCCGCCGTACAACCGCCTGCCGCAGCTGCTCGGCTCGCTGCGCGACACCGATTGGGCGGGGCTCACGTGGAGCGGGACGGCCGAGTACGCGCGCTTCGCGCAGCCGGCGCTGGCACCGACCGGCGACCGCATCGTCTTCTACCCGAGGGTCGCCTGGAGCCGGCACGGAGCGGCGTGGTTCTTCACCGCGCGCACCGGCCTGCACCTGCGCGAATACGCGCTCGACAATCCCACACCCGTGTCGCCGGACCGTCACCTCGGCTATGCGATCCCGATCAGCAGCGTCGACGCGGGCCTCGTCTTCGAGCGCGACCTCAAGGTCGCCGATACCCCGGTCACGCAGACCCTCGAGCCGCGCGCCTATTACGTCTACGTTCCTTATCGCGAGCAGGACGACGCGCCGGTGTTCGACACCGCGCAGGACGATTTCAACTTTTCGCAGCTGTTCTCGGACAACCGCTACATCGGCAACGACCGCATCGGTGATGCGAACCAGCTGACCATGGCGCTGACGTCGCGGTTCCTCGACGGCATGACCGGCGGCGAGCGGCTGCGTCTCGCGGTCGGACAGCGGTTCTATTTCGCGGACCAGCGGGTCAACCTGAACGAACCGCTGCGTTCGGCGGCGACCTCGGATTTCCTAGCTTCCGCCGAGGGGCGGCTCTCGGATGCCTGGTCGCTCGCGAGCCTGCTGCAGTACAACTTCGACGGCCAGCAGGTCGAGCGCCTGGACGCCGGTTTCCGCTACACGCCTTCGATCGGGCACGTGTTCAACGCCACGTGGCGCTACACCCGCGCGACTTCCGATCCGACCAGCGGGCTCGGGGAGATCAAGCAGATCGACCTGTCGGGGCAGTGGCCCGTCGCCGCCAACTGGACGCTGGTCGGGCGCTGGAACTACTCGCTGTCCGACAGCAAGATTCTGGAGGCGGTCGCGGGCATCGAGTACAATCGCGACTGCTGGGTGCTGCGCGTCGTCGGCCAGCGGTTGACGACGACGACGCAACAGGCGACGACGTCGGTTTTCGTGCAGCTCGAACTGAACGGCCTGGCACGCGTCGGCACCAGTCCGCTCGAACTCCTGCGCCGCAGCGTTCCGGGCTATTCGCCGACGAACGAGACTTCGTCGCGCGATCGCGGCCTCGCGCCGCTTCCCGAATTCTAGAATCTCTGGGGTGATCCGATGGCCCGTTGTCGTCCTTGGTTCGCGTTCTTCGCCGTCCTGCTCGCCTTCGTCGCCGGCAGTGCAATTGCCCAGGCGCCGGCAGCCGCGCCGGGGACCGCGGGGCGGAGTCCGGGGCCCGCGGTCGTTCCGCTCGACCGGGTGATCCTGGTCGTCAACGACGAGGCGGTCACCAAGTGGGACCTGAACGAGGAGCGGCGCATCTTCCTGCAGCAGCTCAAGGCGTCGAACATCACGCCGCCGCCCGAGGACGTGCTGAACAAGCAGGTGCTCGAGCGGCTGATCGTCCAGCGGGCCCTGCTGCAGTACGCCAAGCAGTCCGGAATCCGCGTCGATGACACGACGGTCGAGAAGACGATCCTGCGCGTGGCCGAGGAGAACAAGCTCTCGCCCGAGCAGTTCCGCAAGGTGCTCGAGAACGAGCACATCCCGTATGCAACCTATCGCGATGAGCTGCGGCGGCAGATCATCGTCCAGCGCGTGCGCGAGCGTGAAGTCGACAGCAAGGTGATGGTGACCGACGCCGAGGTCGACAACTACCTGGCGACCGTCGCGTCGCAGGCGGGCGGCGA
>DATGDG010000529.1:0-2030 GCA_035311025.1 Casimicrobiaceae bacterium | reverse complement strand
GCAGCAGCACGTCCTGGCGATGCCACTGCATGATCTGGCGACAGGCGTCGCGCAGCGCGCGCGCGCCCAGCGCCTGGATCATTCCCGATTCCTCGGCGATCGGAATGAACTCGGCGGGCGAGATCACGCCGCGCTCGGGATCGCGCCAGCGCAGCAGCGCCTCGACGCCGCAGGCGCGGCCGCTGCGCATCTCGATCTGCGGCTGGTAGACCAGGAAGAACTCGTCATCCATCAGCGCGCGGCGCATGTCGGTCTCGAGTTGCAGCCGCTGCTGGATTCGCGCGTTCATCTCGGCCTCGAAGAAGCGGTAGGCATTGCGCCCGCTGTCCTTCGCGGCGTACATCGCGGTGTCGGCCTGCTTGATCAGGGTGTTCCCGTCGTGGGCATCCAGCGGGTAGATCGCCGCACCGATCGAGCAGGTCAGGGTCGGTGTCTGGTCCGCGAGCCGGAATGGGGCGAGCAGCGATTCGCGGATGCGCTGGATCACCGCGAGCACCTCGAAGGATCCCTGTGCCGGATCGAGACCGGGGAGCGCCACGACGAACTCGTCACCGCCAAGCCGCGCGACCGTGTCGCTCTCGCGGATCGCGCCGCCGAGGCGTTGCGCGACCGCCTTCAGCAGCTGGTCGCCCGCGTCGTGGCCCTGCGTGTCGTTGATGCGCTTGAAGTGGTCGATGTCGAGGAACAGGCAGCCGACGTGCGTGCCGTCGCGCTGCGCCTGCGCCATGATCCGCGTCAGCCGCTGGTTGAGCAGCGACCGGTTGGGCAGGCCGGTCAGGATGTCGTGCTGCGCGAGCTTGAAGGCATGTGCGGTGGCGACTTCCAGCTCGCGGGTCCGCTGCGCCACCTGGTCCTCGAGGGTGCGCTGGTAGTTCGCGACCTGCGACTGCGACTGCGCAAGGCGTTGCGTCATGTGGTTGAACGCGTGCGTCAGCAGCCCCAGCTCGTCGGACGAGCGCACCGGGACGCGGACGTCGAGGCGGCCCGCGCCGACCGCGCGCGCCGCGCGGATCAGCCGCTGCATCGGCGCGACCAGCCGCCGCGACAGCAGCAGCGTCATCGCGACGGCGAGGATCACCAGCACGGCGACCACCGCGAGCGCCCCCCGCAGCTGGTCGACGAGCAGCTCGCGCTGGTGGTCGAAGGTCATGCCCAGCCGGATGTAGCCCAGCGGATCAGGGCGTGGAATCGTGCCGGTGCCCGGGCTTCGGGTCGCGTTGCTCGCCTCGGGCAGCGGGGCGTCGTAGCCGGATGCAAGCTTCGCGACCGGCGTGACCAGCTCGAGAAAGTGCCCTTCGGGGACGTCGCGGTCGATGCGACGCGTCGGTCCGGTCGGCTCCGGCAGATCCCTCGCGTCGAGCGCCGGGATCGCGCCGTCGCGCAGCGCCGGCGCGAGATAGCGCTCCGCGACGACACGGCGCTTGGCATCGAGGATGTAGACGTATGCGAAGTTGGTTTCTTCGGGGAGGCTGCCGAGGATCTGCGCGAGGTTCGCCTTGTCGTCGTTGCGCAGGCCGCGCTCGGACAGGTCGGCGAGCATCAGGCCGAGGGTTTCGCCCTGCACCTGTAGCTGCCGCTCCTCGTCGACCCACTGGCGGTAGAGCACGAACCAGGTGATAGCGATCGAGGTCAGCGCGATCAGGCCGATCGTCAGCAGGTTGAACTTGGTGGAAAGCCGCGTGCGGACGGGAGGCAGCTCGACCTGTGTTCCGGTATCGGCGGCGAGCGGAGCGAGATACTTGCGAATACGGCGTCGCACGGGCTGTCCTCAGCGCACGCCCGCTCGCACCGCGGTGGTCAGGCGACCGCCACCGGGATGCGCCCGATCCGCTGCTGCCATTCACGCGGGCCGGTTTGGTGCACCGACTCGCCGGTGGCGTCGACGGCGACGGTGACCGGCATGTCGGCCACTTCGAATTCGTAGATCGCTTCCATGCCGAGATCGCCGAAAGCGACCACGCGCGCAGCGCGGATCGCCTTGGAAACGAGGTACGCCGCGCCGCCGACGGCCATCAGGTAGGCGGCGCGAT
>DATGDG010000528.1:0-4251 GCA_035311025.1 Casimicrobiaceae bacterium | reverse complement strand
GAACCGAGGCGATCGCCGGCATGCGCGCCGCGCTCGAGGCGGTGATCGCCGAGCCGCTCGAATTCGCCGGCAGCGTCGGCACGGGCTACGGGCGCGCCCGCCTTCCCTTTCCGAAGGAGCACATCCGCTCGGAGATCCTCTGCCACGGCCTCGGCGCCCACGTCATGTATCCGAAGACCGCGACGGTGCTCGACATCGGCGGCCAGGACACCAAGGCGATCCAGGTCGACCCGAACGGGATCGTCGAGAGCTTCCAGATGAACGACCGCTGCGCAGCCGGCTGCGGGCGCTACCTCGGCTACATCGCCGACGAGATGAACATGGGCCTGCACGAACTCGGCCCGATGGCGATGAAATCGACCCGGACGATCCGCATCAACTCGACCTGCACGGTGTTCGCGGGCGCCGAGCTGCGCGACCGCCTTTCGCTGGGCGACAAGCGCGAGGACATCATGGCCGGACTGCACCGCGCGATCGTGCTGCGCGCCATGTCGATCCTCGCGCGCTCCGGCGGCATCCGCGACCAGTTCACGTTCACCGGCGGGGTGGCCAAGAACGAGGCCGCGGTGAAGGCGCTGAAGGACCTGGTGAGGGAGAACTACGGCGATCTCACGCTCAACATCAATCCCGATTCGATCTACACCGGCGCCCTGGGCGGCGCGATGTTCGCATGGCGCGCGGTGGTCGAGGAGGGCAGGACCGCGGAGGCTCGGACATGACGCACACGGTTGGCATCGACATCGGCTCGGGCGCGGTCAAGAGCGTGCTCTTCAGCGTCGACGGCGACCGGCAGGACTGGGTTGCCAAGCGCTGCGAGCGCATACGCCGGCGCGACCCGATGCAGCTCGCGCGCGAGGGCTTCGACGCCGTGCTCGGGGAAGCGGGACTCGCGCCGGATCAGGTCGACTACATCGCCACGACCGGCGAGGGCGAGAACGTGAAATTCGCCACCGGCCACTTCTACTCGATGACGACCCACGCCCGCGGCGGCGTCTTCCTGCATCCGGGGATCAACGCCGTCGTCGACATCGGGGCGCTCAATGGCCGCGCGATCTTCGTCGACGAGCGCGGCAAGGTGCTGTCGTACAAGATGACCAGCCAGTGCGCGTCGGGCTCCGGCCAGTTCCTCGAGAACATCGCGCGCTACCTGGGGGTGGCGGTCGAGGAGATCGGACCGCTGTCGAAGACCTCGAAGAATCCCGAGAAATGCAGCTCGATCTGCGCGGTGCTGGCCGAGACCGACGTCATCAACATGGTGTCGCGGGGCATCGCGACGCCCGACGTCCTCAAGGGCATCCATCTGTCGATGGCATCGCGGATCGTCAAGCTGCTGAAGGTCACCGGGATCAAGGAAGGCACCGCGCTGATCACCGGCGGCCTGGCGCTCGACGAGGGCCTGCTCGCCGCGATCGGCGAGGAGATGGAGAACGAAAAGGTGGGCGTGACCGCGGTGAGCCACCCCGATTCGATCTACGCCGGCGCCATCGGCGCGGCGCTGTGGGGCGCCTTCCGTCACGCCAAGCTCAACGACCTGCAGCAGCGCGCGGCCGCCTGACCGCGAGGAGACGACCATGGCTCTTCTGATCAACGAGAACTGCACGGCCTGCGACGCCTGCAAGCCGGTGTGCCCCAACGAGGCGATCAGCGTCGGCGATCCGGTCTACGTGATCGATCCGCTGCGCTGCACCGAATGCGTCGGCGCCGAGGACGAACCGCAGTGCAAGCTCGTGTGCCCGGCCGACTGCATCGTCCCCCACCCGGATTTCGTCGAGAGCCCCGAGGCGCTGCTCGAGAAATACCAGTCGCTGCACGCCTAGCGCCAAGGCGGCGCCCGGCGCCTCCGGTTGCCGCGAGCGTGCGCGACGGAGGGTCTTCGCGCGGACCGGCGTCAGGACCGCCAGCCGAAGTGCTCCTTGGCGAACCCGGTCATCCGGTCGGGCGTCCACGGGGGGTCCCAGACCAGCTGCAGGTCGATCTCGGTTCCCGCCGGCACGACCGCCGCAACGGCGTCGCGCACGCGGTCGAGGATCATGTCGGCCATCGGACAGGCGGCGCTGGTCATCGTCAGGTCGATGCGCACCGCGTCCGGCGTCGCCTCGATGCCGTAGACGAGCCCGAGATCGACGATGTTCATGCCTGCCTCGGGATCGTCGACCTGCCGCAGCGCTTCGCGGACGGCGTCGTCGTCAAACGATTCGATGGTCATGAGGTTGACAGTTCCGTGGTTCAGGCGAGTTCCCCTCGGTGCGGCGCGCCGACTCCGTCGACCGAGCGCTCGAAGGGAATCCGCTGCGACGGCACAAAACCCGTCGCATAGAGGAATCCCAGCAGGTCGAGATCGTGCGGGGCGACCATCGTCTCCACCCGCTCGATCCGCAGCGCGCCGAGGTTGACGAACAGCTGCGACAGCAGCGCATGGCCGATCCGCCGGTGGCGATACTCGGGATGCACGCCGAGGGTGTCGAGCACGGCCACCGGCTCGGTCCGGCCGAAATCCCCGAGGTCGACCCTCGCCATCAGGAACCCTACCACGGCCTCGTCGAGCGTGGCGCACAGCGACACCCGTATCGCCGAGTCGAGCATCGCCTCGGCCAGCTTGCGCTGCATGTAGCCCTGCCGGTCGATCCCGGTGTGGGCGTGGTCGATCCGCACCACGTCGCGCAGGTCGGAGGCGGCCATCGCGCGGATTTCGGCATTGTCGCGCGCGAGGCGCTCGAAGTCCCCGTCCTGGATGCGTCCGTAGTCAATCTCGCGGACGCCCTGCGCCGCGTCCAGCAGGTCGGAAACCGGAGCGTCCCGCGGCGGTGCATAGGCGCCACCCGCGACCGGACAGTCGACGATGTGGCTGGCGGCGATGGCGAAGTCGTTCTTGTCGAGCCAGCGCAGCATCGGGTGGTTGTTCCACGCGGCCTGCGTCTGGAACTGCGCGATCCCGAGCCTGCGGGCGTCCTCGCCCAGCGCCGCGAGCAGCCGGGTCCCGATGCCGATGCCCATCGAGTCGTGGCGTGCACCGATCGCCTCGATCGCCAGCGCAGGTTCGTCGCGCCCGAATTCGCCTTCGAGCACCCGCGCGAGGATGTAGCCGACGACCTCGCCGTCCTCGACCGCGGCCAGCTGGACGTGCCGGGCAGGCTCGCGGATCGCCGCGTCGAGCCGGCGCGCGAAGTACGGATGCCGCCGGCGCCCCTCGCTGACCGCGTCGATGTCGACGACCGCCTCGAGATCCCCACGCGCCAGCCGGCGCAGCGTCGTCTGCCGGACCACAACCGTATGCATGTCGTACCCCCTCGTTTCAGCTCGTGTCCGCCCGCCTCAGCCCGGCTCAGCCTGCCGCGTACGCGAACGAGAGCTCCCGATCGGTGGCCTCGTCGAGCAGCTCGTCGACCAGCGGCAGCAGCGCCATCGTCTCCTTCTGGATGTGCGCAACCTGCCGCTCGACCATTTCCGCCGCGCCGCGCCGCAGCGCTGCCCAGCCGGCATCGTCGAGTCCTGCCGTCGAGGCTGCCTGCGCCAGCGGCAGGACTTCGCGGGCGACCGCCCGGATCGCCGCGTGTTCCTCCTCGAGCAGCGCGGCCATGTCGCCGTCGCCGGAATCGCGCATCCGCGGGAACAGCTCGCGCTCCTCGAAATCGAAGTGCCGTCCCAGGTCCTGCTCGAGCTGGCGGCAGAACTCGCCGACGAGGCCCGCAAGCTCGGGGCGGATGTCGCGGCCCGGGCCGGCGCTGCGC
Organism: Casimicrobiaceae bacterium; assembly: GCA_035311025.1. GTDB lineage: Bacteria > Pseudomonadota > Gammaproteobacteria > Burkholderiales > Casimicrobiaceae > VBCG01. Next base: position 523 of record DATGDG010000528.1, on the reverse strand, counting down.
GACAGCGCGTCCTCGATTCGCCGGAGAAAGTCGAGGTTGGCGCGATGCTCGTCGTCGAGCGCGCGACTCACCTGCCTTAGGTAGTTCATGGTCGCCCATCCTTGTCGTTGTGCCAATCCCCGAGGGCCTGGGCGCCGATGATCAGCTTCAGCACCTCGCTCGCCCCTTCGTAGATCCGCAGCGCGCGGATTTCGCGGTACAGGCGCTCGACCGTGACGCCGCGCACGACCCCGAGGCCGCCGAACAGCTGCACTGCGGCGTCGACCACCTGCTGCGCCGACTCCGTCGCAAAGAGCTTTGCCATCGACGCCTCGCGCGTGACGCGGCGACCCAGCGTGTCGCGCGTCCATGCCGCCCGATAGACGAGCAGCGCCGACGCGTCGACGGCGAGCGCCATCTCGCCGAGCCGGGCCTGCGTCAACTGGAAATCGGCGAGCGCGCGCCCGAACAGCCGGCGCGCCCTCGCCCGCGCGATTCCCTCGGCGACGGCACGGCGCGCAAATCCGAGCGCCGCCGCGCCGAC
>DATGDG010000527.1:0-2312 GCA_035311025.1 Casimicrobiaceae bacterium | reverse complement strand
GAGCTGGCAGAGGATCAGCAGGCGGGACGGGTTGGCCATCGCGCCGAGCATGTCGCAGGCCTTGGTCGCGTTCTTCTGCAACCGCTTCAGGGCGGTCCGATCGACGACGAACACTGGAGCAGCGGCGGCCGCGCGCCGCGCGACCCGCGCGCTCATCCGCAGCCTGCGAAGCCGTCGGCGTTCATCTTCGCCTCGTAGGGTCCGGCGACCGCCGTGCCCGGCGTCAGCGTGGCCTTCGCGGCCGCCCAGTCCTCGGGCTTGATGATGATCAGCCAACCCGTCCCGTAGGGATCCTCGTTGGCCAGCGAAGGCTTGGTCACGAGGTCCTCGTTCACCGCGACGATCTCGCCGCCGGCCGCCGACTTGGCCGGCCCCACCCACTTGCCCGACTCGACGGTGGCGCAGGACTTGCCCGCCTGGACCGGCTTTCCGACTTTCTTGGGCGTGAACGCGACGAGCTGGCCGGCCATCGCCGTCGCGACCGTGGTCATCCCCAGTTTTACGTTGCCGTCGCCCTGCTCCTTGAACCAGATGTGGTTCTCGACGTCGTACAGCAGGTCGTCGGGCATGTTGCAGCCGCGCACAGTGGCCATGGGCGCTCCTCTATCGATGCGGAATTCGTCAGGATTCTAGGCGCAGCGGACGCGACGCACAACAGAACTCGCCCAATCCCTCGACTTCCATCTTGCCACCGACGAACAGGACGACGTGGCGCACGAGCATCGCCATCATCCGCTGACGCTGGGGCCTCGCATCGTCGAGGGGCTCGAGGTTCAGCAGGTTGTAGTGGTAGGCGATTTCGCGGCAGGTCTCGCGGCAGGCGTTGAAGCTCGGCAGGTCCTGCGAGCCCTGGCGGTGCAGGGCCAGGAGGCGGAAGCCCTCGCGGGTATCGGTGGTGGGGACTTCGCCGCGCGCCTTCACCCATTGCACCAGCACGTCCTCGGCGACGTCGAGCATCGCGCGCGCGGCGGCCCGGGCGTCGGGCAGGGCCGCCGCCGCGTCGATGCGCGCGTCGAAGCGCTCGAACACATCATCTCCCCGCGCTTGCGGCTCGCGCCGCAGCGCCGCGCCCGCCGGGGGCGGGCTCGCGCCTTGGGACGGCCAGTCGAGGCTCACACGATCCCCTTTGCCTTCAGCGCCTCGAGACCGTCGGAGACGTTCTCCTGCACGCCGACGCTGCGCGGCGAGACGCCGAGCGCGATGCCGAGCAGTTGCGTGAAATAGAGCATCTTCACCCTCGTCTTCTCGCCCAGCACCTTCTCGGCGCGGACCTGGTGCATCTCCAGTCCCGAGTGGCAGGTCGGGCATTCGGTCGCGATGACGTCGGCGCCGGCCTCCTCGGCCGCACGGAGGATGTTGAGCACGAGCCTGGTCGACGTGTCGCTGTCGGACAGCGTATGGGCGCCGCCGCAGCACGCGGTCTTCAGCGGGAAGTCGACGTTCGTCGCGCCGGCGGCTTCGAGGAGGTCGTCCATGAAGTGCGGCTTGGACGTCGACTCGCTGCCCGGACCCTGGTCCTTCTCCGGGAAGATGTGGCGCGGCCGCGTGTACATGCATCCGTAGTAGTTCGCGACCTTGAGTCCCTTCAGCGAGTTGGAGACGCGCTGGCGCAGCTCCCCTTCGCCGATGCCGTGCTTGATCCAGTCGAGCGCGTGGATCGTCTCGACCTGCCCGGCCTGGTAGGTCGCGTGGCCGGCCTTTTCCGAGATGCGGCCGACGACTTCGCGCGACGATGCGTCCTTGGCCAGATCGTACTCGGCCTTCTTGAGGTTGTGGTAGCAGCCGTTGCACGGCGCCATCACGACCGATGCGTGCATCTCGTTGGCAGCGATCGAGAGGACGCGCGACGACAGGTATGTCTGGATCTTGGGGTCGACGTTCTTCACTTCCATCGCCCCGCAGCAGTTCCAGTTCGGGACCTCGTCGAGCGCGAGCCCCAACGCCTTGCCCACCGCCTTGGTCGAGCGGTTGTAGGCGTGACCCGTGCCCTCGAGCGCGCAGCCGGGGTAGTAGGCGACGCGCTGGTACTTGGTCTTGCGGTCTTTCACGTCGGTGCCCGACATCATTTCGCTCCTGGTTCGGCAAGGTTCAACGCCTTGCGATGGCGCTGCTCCTGCTCGCTCACGTAGCTCGCGATCGCGTCGCGGCTCTTGCCCCAGCCGCGCGTGCGCGGGCGGATCAGCGCGGCGATGCCCATCAGCATCCCCATCTTGATCGGCAGCTTCCGGGCGAGGCGCTTCCCCATCTCCATCAGCCATTCCTGGCGCAGCGGCTGGCCGCTCCTGGCGAAGAAGCCGCGGATGATCCGGCCC
>DATGDG010000526.1:0-3673 GCA_035311025.1 Casimicrobiaceae bacterium | reverse complement strand
ATGGACGCTCGCGCAGCTCGGTGGCGTCGCCTACGGTGCCGGGCCCGGCTCGTTTACCGGCATTCGAATCGCCTGTGGTGTCGCCCAGGGGCTCGCGCTGGGGGCCGACCTGCCGGTCATCGGCGTGTCCACGCTGGAGGCGGTCGCTCACGCCTGCGGGCGCACGCAAGCTGCGCAGCGGGTGCTCGCCTGCCTCGATGCCCGGATGCGCGAAATCTACGTCGGGTCGTACCTGCGCGACGGCGAAGGATGGCGCCTTGCGGGCGGGCCGGCAGTGTGCAAGCCCGACGAGCTGCAGCTGCCCGATCCGGGCCACTGGCACGGTGCCGGCGACGGCTTCGCCGCCTATCCGCAGCTGGCCGCGCGCCTGCGTCTCGCCGCGGTCGATCCGGCGATCGTGCCGGATGCCCAGTGGATCGCCGATCTCGCGCTGCCGCGATTCGTGGCGGGCGAGGGACTGCCCGCCGATCAGGCGCAACCGCTGTATATCCGGCATCGCGTGGCACTGACCACCGTCGAGCGCGCGGCCGGATTGCGGCTTTAGACCGCGCTGCGCGATGGCGACGCTGCCGAAGCCGGATTCCCATGCGACTCGGGGCACCGCGCGCGTCGAGTGGCGTCCGATGACCGCAGACGACCTGCCGGTGATCGCCGGCCTCGAAGCCCGCATCCACGCCGCCCCCTGGAGCGAAGGCAATTTTCGCGATGCCCTGGCTGCCGCCTACTCGATGCGGGTCGGCGTCCGCGATGACCGCATCGTTGCCTACGGAGTCCTGATGCTGGGCCCCGGCGAGGCCCAGCTCCTCAACCTGTCGGTGGTTCCCGAGGCGCGTCGCGAGGGACTGGGCCGAGCGCTGCTCGCGCAGTTCATCGACGACGCGCGACGACTTTCCGCCGAGCAGTTCTTCCTCGAAGTGAGGGTGAGCAACCTGCCCGCAATCGCGCTCTACGGCGCGGCGGGGTTCTCGCCGGTCGCGCGTCGTGCGGGCTACTACCCGCCCGCGGTGGCCAGCGGTGCCCGGGAGGATGCGCTGGTGATGCGCTGTCCGCTCGCACTGCCCCAGCGTCCGCACTCCCGTTGATGGCGACGCGCGAGGACGTCCTGCGCGAGCTCGGCCTCGCCCCGCACTGGCGGTTGCGCCGCGGGGTAGGGGCGGGTGCAGCGGTCGTCCCCGGGGTCGCGCCCGCGAGCGATGCCGACGCGAGGCGGGCGCGCATCGCCGCGCTCGATCGCGACACCCTCGTCGCCGACATCGCCGCCTGTACGGCCTGCGCGCTTTCCAGGACGCGCCGCAACACGGTTCCAGGCGTCGGCGACCCCAACGCCCGGTGGCTCTTCGTCGGGGAGGCCCCCGGCGCCGACGAGGACGCGCAGGGCGAACCTTTCGTCGGTCAGGCCGGACGCCTGCTCGACAACATGCTCGGTGCGCTCGGTCTCGCGCGCACTCGCGACGTCTACATCGCCAACGTGCTCAAGTGTCGGCCGCCGAACAACCGCACGCCGGAGCCGCTCGAGGTTGCCGCGTGCCTGCCGTACCTCGATCGCCAGATCGAGCTGATCGCGCCGAGCCTGATCGTCGCGCTCGGCAAGAGCGCGGCCGCGGCGCTGTTGGGCAGCGACGCATCGGTGGCGAGCATGCGCAGCCGCGTTCACCGCTACCGCGGCATCCCGCTGGTCGTCACCTACCATCCGGCGTATCTGTTGCGCACGCCGGGCGACAAGGCGAAGGCCTGGGACGACCTGCTGTTCGCGCGGCGAACGCTGCGCGAGGTGCTCGCTGCGTCGGGCAGGTGATCCTGGTGCAGGCCGGTGCGTCCAGCTTGCCGCTCGGTGTGCGTCCAGCTTGGTCGGTGTGCGTTGCCGGCCCCTTGCGTAGGGCGCGGCTTGGCCGCATATTCCGCCCGGCGGGCCACGGGCCCTTGAACCGGAGGAGCGACATGTTGCGCAAGCTGGGTATCGTACTTGCTGCCGTGATGACCCTGGCGCTGAGTGGCTGTGGCTACAACCAACTGCAGCAGCAGGACGAAGGCATCAAGGCGGCGTGGTCCGAGGTGCTGAACCAGTACCAGCGACGCGCGGACCTCGTGCCGAATCTGGTCAACACGGTCAAGGGTTACGCGGCTCAGGAGCAGCAGGTGCTGACCGAGGTGACCAACGCCCGCGCGAGCGTCGGCGCCATCAAGGCGACGCCGGAGCTCATCAACGATCCGGAAGCTTTCCAGAAATTCATCCAGGCGCAGAACCAGTTGCAGGGTGCCTTGTCGCGCCTGATGGCCGTTTCCGAGAACTACCCGCAGCTCAAGTCCGATGCGCTGTTCCGCGACCTGCAATCGCAGCTCGAGGGAACCGAGAACCGCATCGCGGTGGCGCGCAACCGCTACATCAAGGCGGTCCAGGAGTACAACACGACGGTGCGGCAGTTCCCGACGAACCTGACCGCAATGATCTTCAAGATGGGCATCAAGCCCAACTTCGCGGTCGCCGACGAGGCCGCCGTCAGCACGCCGCCCAAGGTGGATTTCACCAAGCCTGCGCCCGCAGTACCGGCCCCGGCGCCCGCAGCGCCCGCGACCAAGTGAATCGGGTCTAGCGAGAACGACGCAGCCGCGCCGACCTGCGCGGCTGCCCGTGTCCCCGGCGCTCCATTCCCTGCGAACCGTGACGATTCTTCGATCATGGCGGCCAACCGGCGCGGCCCATTGCGGCCTTGCCGCGATGCTGCTGGCGGCGCTGCTGTCGGTCTTCGCCCAGACCGCTGGGGCGCAGTCCCAATGGAAGCCGGGTACCGACGGCCTCGCGCCGCTTCCGAAGCTGACTGCGCGGGTCACCGATCTCACGCAGACGCTGTCGTCGGCCGAAGCGCAGGCGCTCGAAGCGAAGCTGGCGGGCTGGGAACAGCAAACCGGCAACCAGCTGGTCGTGGTGATCGTGCCATCGACTGCGCCGGAGACCATCGAAAGCTATTCGATCCGCCTCGCCGACGCCTGGAAGATCGGGCACAAAGGCCAGGACAACGGCGCGATCTTCCTGATCGCCAAGAACGACCGGAAGATGCGCATCGAGGTCGGCTATGGCCTCGAAGGCGTCCTGACCGACGTGACCTCGCATCGGATCATCACCGAGACCGTGGCGCCGCTGTTCCAGCAAGGCAGGTTCGCCCAGGGAATCGATGCCGGCGTCGACCGGATCATCTCGGTCGTCGGCTCGGGCGCCCCATTGCCTGCGACGCGTGCGCCGTCGCCGCCCTCGGGCGGTTTCGACTTCCAGACCCTGCTGATCCTGCTGTTCGTCGTCGTGCCGGTGATCGGAGGCATCCTGTCGCGCATCCTCGGGCGCACGCTGGGATCGACCGTCGGCGGCGGCGTGATCGGCCTCGGCGCGTGGATTCTCGCCGGATCGATCGCGGTCGCGATCGGGGCGGGCATCGTTGCGTTCCTGGTGATGTTGCTGTTCGGCGCCGGCGGTGGCATCGGGCGACGCGGTGGCATGTGGATTCCCACCGGCGGCTGGGGAGGCGGAGGTTTCGGAGGGGGCGGTTTCGGCGGGGGCGGCGGTTTCGGCGGCGGTGGATCGCGGGAAGGCTTTGGCGGGGGCGGTTTCGGTGGCGGTGGGGCCCGCGAAGGCTTTGGCGGGGGCGGTTTCGGAGGCGGCTTGGGAGGCGGCATTGGTGCT
>DATGDG010000525.1:0-2195 GCA_035311025.1 Casimicrobiaceae bacterium | reverse complement strand
AGGTCGGCCGAATCGACGATGCCGCGGACGAAGCGCAGGTACGCCGGCAGCAGCTGCTCGGCATCGTCCATGATGAAAACGCGCCGGACGTAGAGCTTGACGCCGTGGCGGGCATTGCGATCCCACAGGTCGAACGGCGGGTGCGACGGGATGTAGAGCAGCTGCGTGTACTCGGACCGCCCTTCGACGCGCGCGTGGGTCCACGCGAGCGGATCGTCGAAATCGTGGCCGACATGCTTGTAGAACTCGCGGTACTGCTCGTCGGTGATCTCGCTGCGCGGCCGCGCCCACAGCGCGGAGGCCTGGTTGACCGTCTCGTCCTCGGCGGACTTCTCGGGCTTGCCGTCCTTCCACTCCTCCTTCTTCATCCGGATCGGCTGGACGATGTGATCGGAGTAGCGGCGGATGATCGAGCGCAGCCTTGTCCCGGACAGGAGGTCGTCCTGGCCTTCTCGGAGGTGCAGCGTGATCTCGGTCCCGCGTCCGGCCTTGTCGATCACCTCGACGTCGAACTCGCCGGCGCCCGCGGACTCCCAGCGCACGCCCTGGTCGGGCTTCTCTCCGGCGCGGCGCGTCACCACGGTGACCCGGTCGGCGACGATGAACGACGAATAGAACCCGACGCCGAACTGGCCGATCAGGTGGGCGTCCTTCTGCTGGTCGCCGGACAGCCGGGCGAAGAATTCGCGGGTGCCCGACTTCGCGATCGTGCCGAGGTTGGCGATGACCTCGTCCCGGTTCATGCCGATGCCGTTGTCGGCAACGGTCAGCGTTCTCGCTGCGGGGTCGTAATCGACGCGGATCGAGAGCTCGGCGTCGTCCTCGAACAGTGCGGGATTGTGCAGCGCCTCGAAGCGCAGCTTGTCGCAGGCATCCGACGCGTTGGAAACGAGCTCGCGCAGGAAGATCTCGCGGTTCGAGTACAGCGAATGGATCATCAGGTCGAGCAACTGCCTGACCTCGGCCTGGAAACCCAGGGTTTCGCGCTTGGCGGAAGGAGCGGTGGTATCGGTCATGGGTGAAGGTACGGATGGCAACGCGTGCTGCGCGGAATCCGGATTTTACGGCAGTTGCCTCGGGCGCAGCGCGGTGCGACACTTCGCGGGGCCGGCGGGCGCTGCGTTCCGGAAACCGGAGGCGTTTCGATGATCGACAATACGGTGGTCGAGCTTTCGCGATGGCAGTTCGCGGTGACGGCCCTCTATCATTTCCTGTTCGTCCCGCTGACGCTCGGCCTTTCCTTCCTGCTCGCGGCAATGGAGACGGTCTACGTCACCACCGGGCGTGACATCTACCGCCGGATGGCCCATTTCTGGGGCAGGCTGTTCCTGATCAACTTCGCGCTGGGTGTCGCGACCGGACTGACGATGGAGTTCGAGTTCGGGACCAACTGGTCGTACTACTCGAGCTTCGTCGGCGACACCTTCGGCGCGCCGCTCGCGATCGAAGGCCTGATGGCGTTCTTCATGGAGTCGACGTTCGTCGGCCTGATGGTGTTCGGCTGGGAGCGCCTGACCAAGGCGCAGCACCTGATCGTCACCTACCTCGTCGCGCTGGGGTCCAACCTGTCGGCGGTGTGGATCCTGGTCGCCAACGGCTTCATGCAGGATCCCAAGGGGGCGCAGTTCAATCCGCTGACGATGCGCATGGAGCTCTCGAGCTTCTCCGACCTGATCTTCAACGCCGACGCCCAGTCCAAATTCGTGCACACCAGCATCGCCGGCTACGTGACCGCCGCGATGTTCGTCGGAGGCATCAGCGCCTACTACATGCTGAAAGGGCGCCACCTGGAGATCGCGAGGCGCTCGTTCCGGATGGCGGCGCTGTTCGGCGTGCTGGCGACCGCCGGGGTCATCACGCTGGGGGACGCGCTCGGCTTCGTCGGCGGCCAGGCGCAGCCGACGAAGCTTGCGGCGATGGAAGCGCTGTGGAAGACCGAGCCGGCGCCGGCCGCCTTCAACGTCATCGCGGCTCCGTCGCAGTCCGAGCGGACGAACCTCTGGCAGGTCCAGGTGCCCGCCGCACTGTCGCTGCTGGTGACGCACTCGCTGGACGGCACGGTCCCCGGCGCCGACGAACTGGAGCAGCAGGCCGCGGCACGCATCCGCAGCGGCATCCCCGCGGTCGTCGCATTGAAGCGGCTTGCGCAGGACCCGACCGACGCGCAGGCGATGGCGCAGTTCACCGGCCACGAG
>DATGDG010000524.1:0-2755 GCA_035311025.1 Casimicrobiaceae bacterium | reverse complement strand
GGTGTTCATCGGCATCGAATCGTCGGACCCGCAGACGCTGAAGGACACGCGCAAGACGCAAAACACCCAGCGGGACGTGCTGCAGTCGATACGCACGATCTACGGCTACGGCATCGACGTGCTCGGCGGATTCATCGTCGGCTTCGACAACGACACCCTCGAGAGCTTCGAGACACAGTACCGGTTCATCATGGAATCGGGCATCCAGGCCGCGATGGTCGGCCTGCTGACGGCGCTGCCGCGGACCCCACTGTACGAGCGGCTCGAGCGCGAAGGCCGGCTGCGTGGCGACATCGACCTCGCCGACAACACCAAGCTCGCGACGAACGTCATCCCGAAGAAGATCAGCTACGACGAGATGATCGACGCCTACGAGAAACTCTACCGGCGCCTGCTCACCGACCGCGGGATCGCCGACCGAATCCGCAACAAGCTGCGGCATCTGGGCCCACCCGTCTACGACGGCGAATACCCGCCGCTTCAAAGAATCGGCATCGTGCTGCGGCTGCTGGCCAAGGGCATCGCACCTGGCGGGCTTCCACGGATCCATCACTTCCTGCGGTCGATCCCCTGGCGCGCTCCGCGCAAGCTGCCGCTGGCGGTCGTCGACTGGATCGCGGGGCTGGCGATGCGCGATTACGTGCAGCGCCATTTCGAGCACGCCGGCGAGGGCTCGGCGGCACCGCTCGAGCGAAGGCTCGCGACGATGCGTGCCCTCGTCGCCCGCCAGGTCCGCATCGGCCGCGTTTCGCTGGCAGCACGCGCCGCCCGGATCGAACTGTCGCTGTCGCTCGACACCGCCGCAGGCCGACGCTTCTTCGTCCGGCTCGGCCGGCAGCTCGATCGCCTGCTGAGCTTCCAGGGCACCACGCTGATGCTCAACATCGATTCGCTGCTCGCGCGCGAAGCGCCCGACATCGAGCGCCTGCTCGCGCGACTGGCCCGTCACGGCGACCGCGTCTTCATCCTGCTGAACGACCGATTGCAGCGCCTGGTGCAGGTCGATTCGTCGCGCTTCAACCTCGTCCTGGCGCCTGGCGCGAAGTGACGCCCGCTATCCGATTGCGCGCGCGATCCGCTCGGGCGTGAGCGGCAGGTCCCGGACCCGCACGCCCATCGCGTCGTACAGTGCGTTCGCGAGCGCGGCGGCGGTCGGTCCGGCGGCGCACTCGCCCACCCCCAGCGGCGGGGCCGCGGGCCGCTCGATGACCTTCACCTCGATATCGGGCACCTCGTCGAAGCGCAGGATCGGGTAGCTTTCCCAGGAGCGCGTGGTCACCTGCGCCGCGTCCCACAGCACCTGCTCCTTGAGCGTCCAGCTGATCGCCTGGACGATGCCGCCTTCGACCTGGTTGGCGAGCGCCTCCGGATTGACGACCTCGCCGGCGTCGACGGCGGCGATCACGCGCTTCACCTCGAGCCTGGCACCGACCGCGACCTCGGCGATGACTGCGCACCAGGCACTCACGCCCTTGTAACGGGCGAAGCCGATCCCGCGGCCCTGCGTCCCGTCACCTTTCTGACCGGGCGTCCACTTCGCCGCCCTCGCGGCAGCCTCGATCACCTCGCGCCCCCGCGGATCGCGGAGGTGCCGCAGCCGGAATGCGATCGGGTCCTCGGCGACGGCCGCCGCGAGCTCGTCGACGAACGATTCGATCGCGAACACATTCGCGTAGGCGCCCAGCGAACGCAGTGCCGACACCCGCAGCGGGGATTCGAGGACGAGGTTGCAGGCGATCTCCTGCGATGGGAAATCGTAAGGCGGCGTCGAATTGCGCGAAGCGCCCCCGCGCGGCAGCGGGACATCCCTGGGCCGGGACGGCGCCAGCGGCGGATCGAGGTGCCAGGCCGCGAGCAGGTCGACCCCCTCGCCGGATCCCGGGCGGCTGCTGTGCGTATGGCTCCAGATCTCGTGCTGCCAGCCGACGACCCGCCCTTCGGCGTCGAGCGATGCAGCAATGTCCACGACCATTCCGCTGCCGCAGGGAGACGACGCGAGTTCGTCCTCGCGCGTCCATTGCACGAGGACCGGACGGCCGCAGGCGCGGGCCAGCAATGCCGCGTCGAGCGCGACGTCGTCCGCGCCGTTGTGACCGTAGCAGCCCGCCCCATCGGCGTGGATGACGTCGACATCGGCAGCAGCGACGCCGAGCGCGCGCGCGACCTGGTTGCGAAGGTGATGGCTGCCCTGCGTGTGCGACCAGATCGTGAACCGTCCCTGATCGAGCCGTGCGAGCGCACACGACGGCCCGATCGACGCGTGGGCGAGATAGGGCTTCGAGTAGCTTGCCGCGATGCGCTTCGCCACGCCCGAGGCGGGCGGATCGCCCTTGCTGGCGACGATCGTGCGCTCGGCGGGCAGCGCGCGCAGGAAATCGCGAACCTCGGTCGACTCCGGCAACGCCGCCCGCTCGCGCCACGACGAGGCGGCGCGTGCAGCCTTCAACGCTGCCACCGCCTGCTCCTCGCGTTCGGCGCAGATGCCGACGAAGCTGCCGTTCACGACGACGGCGACCACGCCGGGAAGCGCCCTGATCGCCTCGGCGTCGAAGGCTTCGAGCGTCGCGCCACGCGAAGGCGAATGCAACACGCGCCCGTACACCATCCGCGGAAGTGCCATGTCGTGGATGTAGGCGCCGCCGGTAAGCTTCGCCGGCAGGTCAAGGCGACGCACGCTCTGGCCGGCGACGTGGCGTTGCGCAGCGGGCTTTGCCGCCACCGTGCCGGTGGCTTCGCGCGCGAGATCCACGCGTGC
>DATGDG010000523.1:0-4376 GCA_035311025.1 Casimicrobiaceae bacterium | reverse complement strand
TGAGTGCGCTGTGGGAAGGGGCGATCGGGTCGCGTCTGCATTCGCGCAACGGCGAAAGCCGCGCGCCAGTCGCGTAAGGGCCTTGCGGTAGAATTCGCCCCTCTCGAACCGCCGTTTCTCCTGCGAGATCCCCGCCGATGCCGATTTCCCCGATCACCGAGATCATCGCCGAAATGAAGGCGGGACAGATGGTCGTCCTCGTCGACGAGGAGGATCGCGAGAACGAAGGCGACCTCGTACTCGCCGCGGATTGCGTGACCCCGGAAGCGGTCAACTTCATGGCGCGATTCGGACGCGGCCTGATCTGCATGCCGATCACCGAGGAGCGCGCCCGGCGACTCAATCTCGCGCCGATGGCGCAGGTGAACCGGTCGATGCACGGGACCAATTTCACCGTGTCGATCGAGGCCGCCGAGGGCGTGACCACCGGCATCTCGGCCGCCGATCGCGCGCACACGATCCGCGTCGCCGCCGCGCCGGACGCGAAGCCCGAGGATGTCGTCCAGCCGGGCCACGTGTTTCCGCTGGTTGCGCAACCGGGGGGCGTGCTCGCGCGCGCGGGTCACACCGAGGCCTGCTGCGACCTGGCGCGCCTCGCCGGACTTTCGCCGTCCGCGGTGCTGTGCGAAATCATGAAGGACGACGGCACGATGGCGCGCCTGCCCGACCTCGAGATCTTCGCGCGCGACCACGGACTGAAGATCGGCTCGATCGTCGACCTGATCCATCATCGCAGCCGTACCGAACGGCTGGTCGAACGCATTGCGGAGCGAGCCCTGATGACGCCCGCCGGTGCATTCCGGCTGGTCGTCTATCGCGACAAGCTCTCCGACGCGACCCACCTCGCACTGGTGCGCGGGCCGATCGCCCCCGACGTCGAGACGCTGGTGCGCGTGCACGAGCCGCTGTCGGTCATCGACCTCCTGGAGGCCGACAGCACGTCGCATTCGTGGAGCGTGCTCGAGGCGCAGCGCGCGATCGCGGCCGCGGGCCGCGGCGTGATCGTGCTGCTGCATCGGACCGAAAGCCCGCAGGAGCTGCGCCGGCGCGCGATCGGGAGCGAGCCGCAGCCGCCTGCCAAGGTGGACCTGCGCAACTATGGCATCGGCGCTCAGATCCTGCGCGACCTGCACGTGGGCAAGATGAGGCTGCTTGCGCGGCAGCGAAAGATGCCGAGCATGGCCGGCTTCGACCTCGAGGTGACCGGCTACGACGAGGCGCCGCCCGCGCGCCAGGCGTCCTAGCATGCCGGTCAGGCGCATCGACCCGGATCACCGCGGCGAGGCAAGGCGGGTGGCGATCGTGCTGTCGCGATTCAACGCGCGGGTCGGCGAAGGCCTGCTGGCCGGCGCACTGCGCGCGCTGAAGGAGGCGGGGGTCGCCGACGACGACGTGACGGTCGTCACGGTCCCGGGCGCTCTGGAAACGCCGCTGGCGCTGCAGCGGCTTGCGCAGAGCGGCGCGTACGACGCGCTGGTCGCACTCGGTGCAGTGATCCGCGGCGACACCTACCACTTCGAGATCGTCGCCAACGAATCCGCGGCAGGCGTGTCGAGCGTTGCGCTCGAGTTCGGAATCCCGATCGGCAACGGCATCCTCACCTGCGACACCGATGCGCAGGCCGAGGCGCGGATGGACGCCAAGGGCCACGAAGCCACGCTGGCCGCGCTCGAACTCGCCAACCTGATCGACGCGATCGGGGAGCGATGAGCATGGTCTGCCATCGATGAGCACGGCGACGGCGCGTCGGCGTGCGCGGGAGCTTGCGCTGCAGGGGCTCTACCAGCGGCAGGTCGCAGGCAATGCCGACGACCAGATCGAGGCGGATCTCCTCGCGAGCCCCGGCTACGCCCGGGCGGATCCGGTGTACTTCGGCGAGCTGTGGAAGGGGGTGACGCGCGAGTACGACGATCTGCTCGCCGCGGTGACGCCGAAGCTCGACCGGAAGGCCGCCGACCTCGCGCCGGTCGAGCGGGCGCTACTGGTCATCGGCACCTGGGAGCTCACCCGGCGCCTGGACATTCCCTATCGCGCGGTGATCAACGAAGCGATCGAGCTCGCGAAATCCTATGGCGGTACCGACGCCCACAAGTTCGTCAACGGCGTCCTCGACAAGCTCGCGCCGGAGCTGCGCACCGACGAGATCCGCGCGGCCGCGAATCGCGGATGAACGAATTCGAGCTGATCGAGCGCTACTTTCGCCGCCCACCGCAGCATCCCGACCTGCGGGTGGGCATCGGTGACGATGCTGCGGTCATCGCGCCGGCGCCCGGCATGGAGTACGTCCTGACCGTCGACATGCTGGTCGAAGGGCGCCACTTCGTCGCGGGCACCGATCCCGAGCGCCTCGGCCACAAGACGCTCGCGGTCAACCTCTCCGACCTGGCTGCGATGGGCGCGCGGCCGCGTTACGTGCTGCTGGCGGTGGCGCTGCCCGACGCCGATCCGGTGTGGGTCGCAGGATTCATGCGCGGCTTCGACGCGCTCGCCCGTCGGCATGACGTCGAGCTGATCGGCGGCGACACCACGCGCGGTCCGCGCAATCTCTGCGTCACCGCGATCGGCGAATTGCCGGCGGGTTCGGCGCTGCTGCGCAGCGGCGCCAGGCCGGGGGACGCGATCTACGTGTCCGGCACGCTCGGCGACGCGGCGCTGGCGCTGGCCGTCGCAGGCGGACGCACCGACGTCGATCCGCAGTCGCGCGCAGCGCTCGCACTGCGGCTCGACGCGCCCGAGCCTCGCGTTGCGCTGGGCGTCGCCCTGCGGGGCATCGCCTCGGGTGCGATTGACCTCTCCGACGGGCTGATCGGCGATCTCGGCCACATCCTGACCGAATCGCGCGTCGGCGCGACCGTCGATCTCACGTCGGTGCCCTGCTCGCCCGCACTGCGCGCCCGCCTCGAGGGCGGCGAGCGCGACCTGGCGCTGGCGTGCCTTCTTGCGGGCGGCGACGACTACGAACTCTGCTTCACCGCGCCGCCGGCGATGCGCGAGCGCATCGATGCCCTGGCACTCGCGCTGCAGCTGCCGCTGTCGATGATCGGGTCGATCGCCGCCGAGGCGGGGCTGCGGATTCGCGACGGGCAGGGGCAGCCGCTTTCCCGGCTGCCCCAGGCGTTCGACCACTTCCGATGAGCGGCGCCGGGTGAAGATGCAATCCCCGACGTTCGCATTCCTGATCCGCCATCCGGCGCATTTCATCGCACTCGGTTTCGGGGCGGGACTTGCCCCGGTGATGCCGGGAACCTTCGGCACGCTGGTCGCGTTCCCGATCGCCTGGTGGCTGCAGGCACATGCCGGCGTCGCCGGGTGGATGGTCGCGATCGGCGCCTTCACCGCGATCGGCGTGTGGTCCGCGCAGGTGACGGGCACCGACCTCGGCAGGCCCGACCACGGCAGCATCGTCGTCGACGAGATCGCGGCGTTCCTGCTCGTGCTGTTCTTCGCCGGCGGCGACGCCATGCGGCAGTTCGCCGCGTTCGCCCTGTTCCGCTTCTTCGACATCGTGAAACCGCCGCCGATACGCCAGCTCGACGCCGCGATCAAGAACGGCTTCGGCGTGATGCTCGACGACTTCGTCGCCGCGGGCTACGCGCTGATCGTGCTCGCCATCGTCGTGCGCATCGCCGGGAGCGCGTGATGACCGGAATCACGCCGGCGCGCCCGGGAGAGTGCCAATGAGCCGGAAGGTGGTTCAGTGAGCGGGACCGGCAACGAGGCACTGGCTGCGAAGCTCGGGAGCCTACTGCTCGCCGGCGGGCTGCGCGTGGCGACCGCCGAATCCTGCACCGGAGGGCTTCTCGCCGGCGCGATCACCTCGGTCGCCGGGAGCTCGGACTGGTTCGATCGCGGGTTCGTCACCTACTCGAACGACGCCAAGATCGAGCTCCTCGGCGTGCCCCGGGCGCTGATCGAGGGCCACGGCGCGGTGTCCGAGCCCGTCGCCGCAGCGATGGCGGCCGGGGCCCTTGCGCACAGTCGCGCCGACCTCGCGGTGGCCGTCACCGGGATCGCCGGTCCCGGCGGCGGGACACCGGCCAAGCCGGTCGGCACCGTCTGTTTCGCCTGGGCCCGCCGCAGGGATGGACGGCCTTCGGTGTGCACTGAACACCTGGTAGGCGACCGGGCAGCGGTGCGGGAAGCGTCGGTGCGCATCGCCCTCGAGCGCCTGATCGGAGGCCTGGTCGCCGCCGGCGGGCCCGGCGGCGCACCCTAGGACACCTCCGGGCCGCAATTCCCCCGACGGCCTAGGCCGTCGGACGGCTTCCATCGAACGATCGTTCCATGCAATAATCGTCGCCAATCCCCACCCGTCTCCCGATTCCCACACCCGGTACCCAAATGGACGACAACAAAGGCAAGGCGCTCGCTGCAGC
>DATGDG010000522.1:0-1759 GCA_035311025.1 Casimicrobiaceae bacterium | reverse complement strand
GGTCGCCGACGCGTACATATCGTGCTACCCGAACGCCGGGCTGCCGAACCCGATGTCGGACACCGGCTACGACGAAACGCCCGAGGAGACGTCGCGCCTGCTCGGCGAATTCGCGCGCAGCGGCTTCGTGAATCTCGTCGGCGGATGCTGCGGAACCACGCCGGCGCACATCCGCGCCATCGCCGCTGCGGTGAAGGGCGTGCCGCCGCGCCGGCTGCCGTCCGAAGCGGAGCCGGCGCTTGCCTGAGCGCCCGCGAGCCCCTCACCCCGACCCTCTCCCGCGCAGCGGGAGAGGGTGCGAGGCGCGTGAGCGCCGAGCGGGTGAGGGCGCCAAGTGACGCAGCGCAAGGGAACGACATGTCGGGCGTGATGCGGCTGGCCGGCCTCGAGCCGCTCAACGTCAGCGACGACTCGCTGTTCGTCAACGTCGGCGAGCGAACCAACGTCACCGGCTCGCGCGCCTTTGCGAAGCTGATCCTCTCGGGTGACTACACCGCCGCGGTCGAGGTCGCCCGCCAGCAGGTGCAGAGCGGGGCGCAGATCATCGACGTCAACATGGACGAGGCGATGCTCGACTCGAAGGCGGCGATGGTGCGCTTCCTGAGCCTGATCGCCGCCGAGCCCGACGTCGCGCGCGTGCCGGTGATGATCGATTCGTCGAAGTGGGAGGTGATCGAGGCCGGGTTGAAGTGCGTGCAGGGCAAGCCGATCGTCAACTCGATCTCGATGAAGGAGGGCGAGGCCGAGTTCCTGCGGCAGGCGAGGCTGGTCCTTCGCTACGGCGCCGCGGCCGTCGTCATGTGCTTCGACGAGCGCGGCCAGGCCGACAGCTTCGAGCGGCGGATCGAGGTCGCGCGCCGCGCCTACGACCTCCTGGTCGACAAGGTCGGATTCCCGCCCGAGGACATCGTCATCGACCCCAACGTGTTCGCGATCGCCACCGGCATCGACGAGCACGCGAACTATGCGGTCGACTTCATTCGTGCGACACGGTGGATCCGCGAGCACCTGCCGCACGCCAAGGTGTCGGGCGGCATCTCCAACGTCAGCTTCAGCTTCCGCGGCAACGACGCGGTGCGCGAGGCGATCCACACGGTATTCCTCTATCACGCGATCCGCGCCGGGCTGACGATGGGCATCGTCAACGCCGGCCAGCTTGGCGTATACGACGAGCTCGATCCAACCCTGCGCGCGCTGGTCGAGGATGTCGTGCTGAACCGTCCGCGGACCGACGGCGCCAGCGCCACCGAGGCGCTGGTCACCTTCGCCGAGTCGTACAAGGCGCAGGGAAAGAAGGCGGTCGAGGACCTCGCGTGGCGCAACGCGAGCGTCGACCAGCGCCTGACGCATGCGCTGGTCAAGGGCATCACGAACTTCATCGTCGACGACACCGAGGAAGCGCGCGCTGAGGTCGCCGCACGGGGCGGCCATCCGATCGAGGTGATCGAAGGGCCGCTGATGGCGGGCATGAACGTCGTCGGCGACCTGTTCGGGGCGGGCCGGATGTTCCTGCCGCAGGTGGTGAAGAGCGCGCGGGTGATGAAGCAGGCCGTCGCGCACCTGATCCCGTTCATCGAGCAGGAGAAGGCCGCGGCCGGGGACCTGTCCAAGCCGAAGGGCACGATCGTCACGGCGACCGTCAAGGGCGACGTGCACGACATCGGCAAGAACATCGTCGGGGTCGTGCTCCAGTGCAACAACTTCGAGGTGATCGACCTCGGGGTGATGGTGCCGGCCCAGAAGATCCTCGATACCGCCC
>DATGDG010000521.1:0-2393 GCA_035311025.1 Casimicrobiaceae bacterium | reverse complement strand
GCCCGCCGGTCGAGATCTGGGTGATCATGCCGGGGCAGTGCGCCCGGATGCCCTCGAGCACCTTGCCGAAGCGCTCGGGATTGGAGGTCGGCGATTCGTCGTCGTTGCGCACGTGCAGGTGCACGAGCGCGGCGCCGGCCTCGAAGGCCTCGTGCGTGGATTCGATCTGTTCTTCGACCGAGATCGGCACCGCGGGATTGTCCTTCTTCCTCGGCAGCGATCCGGTGATGGCGACGGTGATGATGCAGGGGGTGGTCAAGGCAGGTCTCCCGAAAGGTCATCAGAGCGTGTTGACGAGGTGTCCGCCGTCGACGGCGAACACCGCGCCGGTCGTGTAGGACCCGGCATCGGAGGCGAGCAGCAGCAGCGCGCCGTCGAGCTCCTCGGGCCTGCCGATCCGTCGTTGCGGAATGCGCTTGATCAGCGCCTGGCCGGCGTCGCTTGCGAACACGTCGCGGTTCATCGAAGTCTCGACGTAGCCCGGCGCCAGCGCATTGACCCGGATCCGGTGGCGCGCGAGCTCGAGCGCCATCGCGCGCGTCAGATGGATCAGCGCCGCCTTGGACGCTGCGTAGCTCGGCAGCTGAGGCGTGACGCGCAGGCCGAGAATCGATGCGATGTTCACGATGCTGCCGCCCTGCTGGTGCGCGACCATGCGGCGCGCCGCCGTCTGCGCGACGCGCCATGCGCCATCGAGGTTGACGTCCATCACGCGGCGCCAGTCCTCCTCGGTGTGGTCGAGCAGCGGCTTGGTGACGGCGATCCCGGCGTTGTTGACGACGACCGTGATCGGACCCAGTGCCTTTTCCGCGTCGTCGAACGCTCGCGCGACGCTCGCCGGATCGGTGACGTCGAGCGCAACCGGGTGCGCCCGGCCCCCCGCGGCGGCGATGGCATCGAGCACCGCGCGCAGCGTCTCCGGTCGGCGCGCGGCGATGGCCACGCGCGCGCCCGCGCCGGCGAGCGTCTTCGCGAAATGGCTCCCCAGGTCGCCATTGGCACCGGTGACCAGCGCTGATTTTCCTTCGAGCTCGAGCTTCATCGCGGTTCCCGCAGCGCCTTGGGATTGGAGATCGCCGTCCAGTCGGCGCTGCTGCGCGCCAGGTGGTCCACCAGTGCCGCGTTGTGCGGTGGATCGTCGAAAGCGCCACTGCGTATCGCCTCGGCCAGCCTGCGTCGCAGCGTGGCGGGGTCCGCCGGGACCGGGGGCGGCGAGGAAGGTGCCGCGACGCCCGCCGCAGCCGGCGGCGATCCGGTCGATTCCAGCAGCTCGCGCAGCCTCGCGATTTCCTGGCGCAGCGCCTCGGCGCCTTGGCGCTGCTCGCGCTCGGCGATCGCCATCGCGTTGGCGATCATCAACGCGGCGTGGCGCCGCTCCTTCGGCAGCGCAGGCAGGAGGTCGGCAAGCAGGACCTCGCGCGCGGTCGCGAGGAGATTCGATGCGTCCGGGATGTCGGTCATCGGGCGTGGGCTCGGGTCAGATGCATGATCTCGTATTCGAGTTCGTGGACGATGCGCCCGGTCAGGGCGAGTTCCAGCGACGTCTCGCCTCCCGCGAGGTGGCGTCGCGCCTGCTGCAGGGCGATGACCGCCCAGCGCAGGTGCGCGATGACCTGCCAGTAATCGAGCTCGTCGCGCGTGATCGTCCGGTGGGCAACGGATTCGTAGCCTTCGAGGAATGGCTCGACCGGCGCGATGCCGCCGGCCTCGAGCTCCACCGCACCGAAGCGCCAGCACCGCGCGGTCAGCCAGCCGAGATCCTCGCGGGGGTCGCCCCATCCGGCGAACTCCCAGTCCAGTGCGCCGGTCAGGTGACCGCCTTCCACCAGATAGTTCCCGGTACGGTAATCGCGATGGACCAGGGTGATGTCGGCCGGCGCCGGAGCGTGGATCTCGCACCACCGCAGCCCCCATTCGAGGGTCGGGTGCGATTCGTTCATCGCGTCGAGGTGCCCGCGGCAGCGCGCGACCACGGCACGGGCGGGATCGGCCGGGGGCGGCCCCAGCACCTCGAGCCCGGGCTGCGGCGGCCTGATGGCGTGGATTCGCGCCAGGTTGGCGCCGAGCTCGCGGGCGAGGGCGGGTCCGTCGGGCACCAGCGCGGGATCGCGGACCATCCGGTGGCCCGCTCCGTACCCGGCGATCCGGCGCATCACGAAGAACTCGCGGCCGATGACGCTTCGGTCCAGGCACAGGAACAGCGGCTCGGGTGCCGCCACGCCCGCAGCATGCGCCGCGCGCAGCGCGGCGAATTCCTGCGCACGGGAATTGCTCGCAGCTACCAGCGAAGGCGCGTCGGTGCGAAGCACCAGCGCGTGGTGCCCGGCATGCGGCCCGTCGAGGACGTCGATGTCCAGTCCGAAATTGCCCTGGATCGCGCCGCCCGAAAGCCG
>DATGDG010000520.1:0-4911 GCA_035311025.1 Casimicrobiaceae bacterium | reverse complement strand
TCGACCGCGTGACGCTTCCGACGGCGCGCCGGGGAAACGTGGTGCGTCGCCGATTTTCGGATTTTCGGCGTCCCGATCAGGCGAGCCCGGCGATCGCCGCCTGCAGCAGCCAGAGCGAGAGCATGCCCGCCGCCAGCGTCTTCAGCGTGTTGTGCGTCCTGAAGCCGACGAATCCGGCGACGATCGCCGCGGCGATCCGCGGCGCGACGGCCGTCGCGTCGCCGCCGGCGGGCGCCGCGACCACCATCGGCAGCACCAGCGCCGTCAGCATCGCCGCGGGGACGTACCTGAAGGCGCGCGCGAGAAGCTCCGGAATGTGCCGGCGCGAGAAGATCGCGATGAACGACAGCCGCGACAGGTAGTTGAGGCTGCCGACGATCGCGATGACCGCCCAGAGCTTCAGCGTCGCGTCCATCGTTCCTGCGCCAGATCGGCGAGCGTTCCGGCGACGATGCCGAGCGACCCGGCCGCGATCAGGTTGAGTTTCATCGGCAGGCCCGAAAGCGCGAGCACGGCGAACCCCGACACGGCGGCGGCAGCGATCGGGGGCATCGCGCGGAACTGCGGCGCGACCAGTGCGATGAAGCAGAGCGGAACGGCGAAATCGAGCGACCAGCCCGCCGGAATCAGGTTGCCGACGAAATACCCGGCGAGGTTGGTCGCCTGCCAGGAACTCCACAGCGCGATGCCGCCGCCCAGGTAATGCCTGGCGGCCTCGCGCGGCGCGTGACCCGCGCCGAAACGCCGCACCGCGGCCGCGAACGCCTGGTCGGTCAGCAGGAACGCGAGTCCCTGCTGCCAGCGCTGCGGCAGCGGCCGCAGGTAAGGCGCCATCGCCGCGCTGTACATCAGGAAACGCAGTCCGGCGACGAAACACGTGAGCACGATCACCGCGACCGGTGCGCCCGCGGCGAGCAGTTGCACGGCGAGGATCTGCGCTGCGCCGGAAAAGATGATCGCGCTCATGCCGAGCGCGCTCCACCACGAGGCCCCGGCCGCCGCAGCGCCGACGCCGCACACCAGTCCGAACGGCGCGATGCCGATGCAGGCCGGGACCATCTCGACGAAGCCTTCGCGAAAATCGCGATCGGCGGCAACTCCGGCCACTACGAACTCATCGGCGCGCCTGCTTCGGCGGCGCAGGAAACTGCCTGCCGTCTGCCGCATCCCCCGCCGCAAAGGCCGGCGGCGCGAGCGTGAACCCCGCAAGCATTGCCGATGCAAGTAACGCGCGATCGGGACCTCGCTTCATCATGCACTTTCCCTCCGGTGATCGAATGGGTGGCAGATGCAACCGTTGCGTTCGCGGCAGGCGACCGCGCGGAATATTAGCGCGCCGCAGGGACTGCGGCGAATGTCGGCTGGCGGTCTTTTCTTGTACGATGCGCATTCCCGCGCCGGGACCCGGCCGACGGTGTCGGCCAAGGCATCGGCGCAACATCGCACCGGGACCGCCTTGCGCATCCCACCCCGCAGCGCAATCGCATGCATCTCGACCCCTCGGATTACCTTCGTCTCGACATTCCACAGAGCCTGGGCGCCACGTCGGCGGGTGTGTCGTTCGCCACGTCGAGCGGCGACATCCTCGAAGTCGAGTGCTTCGGACCCGGCGCATTCCGCCTGCGCGCGGGCCCGAACGCACGGCCGGACTACGGGATCGTCGCCGGCAGGCCCCGGCCCTGCGAAGTCGCCCAGTCGCAGCCCGGGGTCTGGTCGCTCAAGGCAGGAGACTCGACGCTGGAGATCGCGTGCGCACCGCTGTCGATCCGGTTGCTGTGGAAAGGCGAGCCGGTCCTGGTCACCGTCACCGACGAACACCCACGGGGCGGGATGCGGCTTCCGACGCTCGGCAGGCTGCGCCAGGGCGGGCTGTGGACCAGCGCGTTCGCGCTGGCGTCGGGCGAATCCGTCTACGGGCTGGGCGAGAAATTCGGTCCACTCGACAAGCGCGGACAGCTCGTCCACTCGCAGGTCGTGGACGCGCAAGGCGTCAACACGGGCCTCGCCTACAAGAATGCGCCCTTCGCCTGGAGCCCCGGCATGGGCGCAGGCGCATGGGGCGCATTCGTCAACACCCCGGGAATGGTCACGCACGGGGTCGGGCATCCGGATTGGTCGCATCGCAGCTACGCGATCATGGTCGAGGACGAGGCACTCGACCTCTTCCTGTTCGGCGGCGACGCTCCTGCGCGGATCCTCGATCTCTACACGCAGTTGACCGGCAGGGCGGCGGGCGTCCCACGGTGGAGCCTCGGGTTGTGGGTGTCGCGGCCCCGGCATGAAATGCCGGAAGATGCGGCCGCCTTCGCGGCACGCATGCGCGAGCGCAGGATTCCCTGCGACGTGCTCGCGCTCGATGCCCACTCGGTGTGGGACCCCGAGAGGCGCTTCGATTTCATCTGGGACCCGGAGCGCATTCCCGATGCGCCGGCGACGCTCGCGAGGATCAAGCAGCACAACCTGAAGGTCTGCGTATGGGAGTCTCCGTACGTCTGCGTCGAATCGCCGCTGTTCCAGGACCTTGCAGCCCAGCAATACCTGCTGACGACGTCTGCGGGCGATCCGTATCTGATTGTGCCTGAGGATGCACTCGGCGCGGACCCGCAGGGCGGCCCGTCCGGATCGCCAGTCGCGTGCGGCATCGTCGATTTCACCCATCCCGACGCCTACGCGTGGTGGCGCGACGCGCACCAGCTCCTGTTCGAGGATGGCGTCGACGCGTTCGAATGCGGCCTGGGCGAGCACGTCCCCGACGACGCACTCGCCTACAACGGGGATTTCGGCGCGCGGCTGCACAACGTCTATCCGCTGCTCTACCAGCGGTGCATCCACGAGGCGACGGCGCGCTTCCAGTCCCCGGAAGCGGGCCCGCCGATCGCCTGGAGCCGGTCCGGATGGGCGGGCAGCCAGCGCTATCCGGTGGGCCATGGCGGTGATCCGCAGAGCGACTGGGAAGGCCTGGCGGCGTCGATACGCGGTGGCCTGTCGTGGGGCATGAGCGGCAATGCATGTCACTCGATGGACATCGGCGGCGCCTACGGTTCGGACGAGCCTTCGGCCGAGCTGTTCCTGCGCTGGCTGCAGGCGGGAGTCTTCGGCTCACACCTGCGCCTGCGCGGCGTCGGTGACTGCGAGCCCTGGACCTGGGGTGCCGAGGTCGAGGCCATCGCGCGCAAGTGGCTGGCCCTGCGCTACCGGCTGATTCCCTACCTCGAGCAGGCGATTGCGCAGGCGATGCGCACCGGCGTGCCCGTGACGCGGGCGATGCCGCTGGCGTTTCCGGAGAGCCGGTCGGTTCACCATTACGAAACCCAGTTCATGTGCGGCGATGCGCTGCTGGTCGCGCCGATCCTGCGCGAAGGCGGCAGCGTCGAAATCGCCCTGCCTCCCGGGGCGTGGTACGACCTCAATTCGCGCGTCCGGTATCCCGGCTCGCGGGTGCTGCGCTATCGCGCCAAGCTCGACCAGTTCCCGGTGTTCGGACGCGAAGGCCATGCGCTGCCGCTGGGACGCGCGATCCAGCACACCGGCGAGATCGATGCCGCACAGCCGCTCGACTGGCTGTGGGTATTCGGCGTGCCGGCGCAACCGCTCGACGGATATGCGCAGGTACGCATCGAGCGCGGCGAAGCGGGCGGTTTCGCCGTCCACGCAGCCGCAGGGGTCGAGGTCCACGTGTTCGGGGATCCGGCCGCGGTACCCGTGCAACCGCTTTGACGTCGCCGATGCCGTCGCACCCGACAGTCGCGATCACGATGGGCGAGCCCTCCGGCATCGGCCCCGAACTCGTCGGAATGATCGCGGAGCGCCACGCGCAGGCGCATTTCCCGGCGCGCCTGGTCGTGATCGGCGACCGCAGGCTGCTCGAGGAGCGTGCATCCCGAATCGGGGTTGCGCCGCGCTACGTGAATTTCGACCCCCTCGCCTTTGCCGCTCCCGGTGGCGGGATCGAGGTCTGGGACCATCCGGTCGCCGCCCCGGTCGTTCCCGGGCATCCTGATCCGACCAATTCGCGCAGCGTGCTGTCGATGCTCGAGGACGGCTGCGATGGCTGCGCGACCGGAGCGTTCGCAGCGCTGGTGACCGGGCCCGTCCAGAAGAGCGTGATGCAGGACGCGGGGCTGCCTTTCACCGGGCACACCGAGTTCTTCGCCGAACGCACGCATACGCGACGGGTCGTCATGATGCTGGTCGGGGGAGCCTCCGCGAGCCCGCTGCGGGTCGCGCTGGTCACCACGCACCTGCCGCTGCGCGACGTGCCCGCCGCGATCACGCTCGAGGCGGTCGCCGAGACGATCGCGATCGTCCACCACGAGCTCGCCCGGCGATTCGCGATCGTCGGTCCCCGCATCGCCGTCTGCGGCCTCAATCCGCACGCCGGAGAAGGCGGGCACCTCGGCCGCGAAGACGCGGACGTGATCGAGCCGGCGCTGGCCCACGCCCGCACCCAGGGCGCAGACGTCACCGGGCCGGTGCCGGCCGACACGGTGTTCGTGCCCGAGATCGCGCGGCGCTACGACGCGATCATCGCGATGTACCACGACCAGGGACTGCCGGCGCTCAAGGCCGCGAGCTTCGGTCACGGCGTCAACGTGACGCTCGGATTGCCTTTCATACGCACCTCGGTCGACCACGGAACCGCGCTCGATCTCGCCGTCGAGGCACAGCGCGCGAGGACCGCCGACGTCGGCAGCCTCGTCGCCGCGATCGAGCTCGCGATCGAACTCGCGTCCCGCGCCGAAGCCTGATCGCCGCGCCATGCACGGCCATCGCGCGCGCCGGCGTTTCGGCCAGAATTTCCTCGCCGACGCGCATTACATCGAGCGCATCGTCGACGCCGTGGCACCGCGTCCAGGGGACAATCTCGTCGAAATCGGGCCCGGCCTCGGGGCGCTCACGCAGCGCCTGATC
>DATGDG010000519.1:0-2502 GCA_035311025.1 Casimicrobiaceae bacterium | reverse complement strand
TCAGGTTGCCGACCAGCACGCCGAAGAACGACCACATCAGGTTGTGCGGCTCCAGCGCAACGCCGAAGCCGTACCACAGATCGGTGAGCGCCTGGTGCACGGTCAGCCCCCGCCCCACTGGAACAGCGGGAACTGCATCTGCAAAGCCCACCAGAACACGACGATGGCGACCACGACGCAGGCCAGCCCGAGCACGACGGCTCCGATGAACGTGTTCTGCCGGTCGCCGAGTGCGGAGATGAACACGATCGCGAACGTCGCGGGCAGCAGGCCGCCGTACTTCCCGAGCACGACGAAGGCGACCAGCGCGCCGATGATGCACAACCATCCGCGCCATTCGGGCGGGAGCACCTGGAGGTCGCCGTCGTAGCGGGTGAAGCGCGCGCTGACCGCGATCGCGACTCCGACGAGCGTCAGGATCACCCCCAGCGCGGTCGGGAAGAATCCGGGCCCCATCCGCTCGAGCGTCCCGAGGTGGTAGCTCGAACCCTGGACCGCTGCGGCCAGCCCGATGGCCGCCATCAGCATGCCTGCGGTGTAGTCGCGGCCGCGCTTGCTCGTCAATGCACGCATCGATGCTCCTCCAGTGCCTTCACTTCCTGTTCCCGCCGGGAGACTGCGCCCCCGTTCGCGGCCCGCTCGGGTGTGCCAGACGGCGCTGGCTATGCGCGCTGCGAACCCGCAGGGCTGAGATTGTGCATCGAAAAGCCGCATGCCACGAGGTCCGCGACCAGTTCCGCAGACTGGGCAGCGGTCAGCTCGACCAGCGGCGGGCGCACGCGCGCCCACGCGGGGTCGCGGCCCCAGTGGGCGATCGCCTGCTTGAGCGCGGGGATCATCGGATACTTCTGGAACGTCGCCCGCACCCGATCGAGCGCCCGCTGCATCGCGTCCGCGTCCGCCTGCTGCCAGCGCGACCAGAGGCGATGGATCGCGGCCGGATTAACGTTGGCGGTCGCACTGATGCAGCCCTTGCCGCCGTTGCGCATGTTGGCGAGCAGGAAGCTCTCGCTGCCGACGAACACGTCGAATCCCTCGCCCGCGAAACGGTCGAGCATGGCCTTCGAATGGGTCCAGTCGCCCGAGGAGTCCTTCACCCCGGCGACGGTCCCCGGCCAGGCCTTCAGCAGGCGCTCGATCAGCCCGAGGCTGATCGGCACCTGCGACACCGACGGGATGTGGTAGAGGTAGATGCGCAGCCGCGCATCGCCGACGCGCTCGATGATCTCCGAATAGCTGCGGTAGAGTCCCTCGTCGGTGACACCCTTGTAATAGAACGGCGGGAGCATCAGGGTCCCGGCGCAGCCGAGCTTCACCGCCTGCGCGGTCAGCCGGACCGAGTCGGTCAGCGCGCAGGTGCCGGTGCCGGGCATCATCCTCGCGGGGTCGATGCCGGCGGCGGCGAGGCGCTCGAGGAGGTCGATGCGCTCGTCGATGCCCAGGGAATTCGCTTCCGAATTGGTGCCGAACACGGCGAGACCGACGCCCTGATCGAGCAGCCACCGGCAATGAGGCACGAAGCGCCCGACGTCCGGCGCGCCGCCGGCGGAGAAAGGCGTGACCACCGGCGCCAGTACGCCGGCCATGCGCGGATTCACGTCCATCCCGTCTGCTCCCGAGTTCCGTGGCCCGCGGGTCTCAGCCGGCCGTCACGCCGGGCGTGCCGGCGTTCATTTCCAGCATCAGCTGGTTGATGCGCTTGACGAAGGTCGCAGGATCGTCGAGCTGGCCGCCCTCGGCCAGCAGCGCCTGTTCGAACAGCACGCTGGCCCAGTCGTCGAAACGGGTTTCCTCGCCTCGCAGCCGGACGACTACCGGGTGCCGCGGGTTGATCTCCAGGATCGGCTTCCACGCCGGACCCGGCTGCCCGGCGGCCCGCAGCATCCGCGCGAGATTGGCGCTCATGTCGTGCTCGTCGGCGACCAGGCACGCCGGGGATTCGGTCAGCCTGCGCGTGACCCGGACGTCCTTGACGCGCTCGCCCAGGCTCGCCTTCAGCCGGTCGACGAAAGGCTTGAACTCGTCCGCTTCCTGCAGGTCCTCGCGCTTCTCGGCGGCGTCCTCCAGTGCGCCGAGGTCGAGCCCGCCCTTGGCGACCGAAACCAGCGCCTTGCCCGCGAACTCGGTCAGGTGGCCGACGACCCATTCGTCGACGCGATCCGACAGCAGCAGAACCTCGATGCCCTTGCTGCGGAACACCTCGAGGTGGGGGCTGTTGCGCGCGGCGTTGAAGGTCTCGGCGGTCACGTAGTAGATCCGCTCCTGCCCGCTCTTCATCCTGCCGACGTACTCGGCGAGCGACACCGTCTCTTCGGCGGTATCCGAGTGCGTCGACGCGAATCGCAGGAGCCCCGCGATCCGCTCGCGGTTCGCGGGGTCCTCGCCGATGCCTTCCTTCAGGACGCGCCCGAACTCGCGCCAGAACTTGGCGTACCTGTCCGTGTCCTCGCCTGCAAGATTCGCGAGCAGATCGAGGACCTTCTTCGTGCAGCCGCCGCGGAT
>DATGDG010000518.1:0-2618 GCA_035311025.1 Casimicrobiaceae bacterium | reverse complement strand
AGTTCATCCTGACCGTGGGCATGATCATCGTCACCGTCGGAGTCGCCCAGGCCGGCCGGCTCTCGGTGCTGCTCGCGCTGCTGGTGCTGGGTGCCTGCACGCGCAACCTCGACCACGAGCACCGCCTGGTCGACGTCGATTTCGGGCGCGCGGCGCAACTCTTCTTCGTCGTCCTGTTCGTGCTGACCGGCGCGACGCTGCACCCGCACCAGTTCGGGACGATCGCCTGGATCGGACTCGCGTTCATCGCGGCGCGCGGTCTCGGCAAGGCGGTCGCGCTGTTCGCGTTCGCCTGGCCGGCGCACCTCTCGGCGCGGCAGGCGACGACGCTCAGCCTTGCGCTGACGCCGATGACCGGGCTCGCGATAGGCATGGCGCAGCCGATCTACGACATCGCGCCGGAATTCGGCGCCCGGCTGTCCGCGATCGTCGTCTCGGGCATCGCGATCCTCTACCTGCTCGGCCCGATCGCGACGCGCTTCGCACTGATTCGCGCGGGCGAGGGCGAGCCCGCCGCGCGCGACTGACGGGACCCCGCGATGCCCGCCCTCGACTTCACCTCCTCCGACGCGCTGACCTTCGGCGTCGAGCTCGAGCTCCAGCTCGTCAACACCCGCGACTTCAACCTCGCGCCCGATGCCGACGACCTCCTTCGGCGGGTGACCCGGGAGGCGCCACAGGGTGAGCTCAAGCCGGAAATCACCCAGAGCATGGTCGAGATCAACTCGTCGGTGCATCGCCGCTATCCTGAGCTTCTCGCCGAACTGCGCGCGACGCGCGACGTGCTGACTCGCCATGCGCGCAAGATGAATGTCGCGATTGCCGGCGGCGGCACCCATCCGTTCCAGAAATGGAGCGACCGCAAGATCTACCCGACCGAGCGATTCCTGTCCGTGTCGGAGAAATACGGCTTCCTCGCCAAGCAGTTCACGGTGTTCGGCCAGCACGTTCACATCGGATGCGCGAGCGCCGACGATGCGGTCTACCTGAATCTCGCGCTCGTCCGCTATGTCCCTCACTTCATCGCGCTCGCGGCGTCGAGCCCGTTCTACCAGGGCGTCGACACCGCGTTCGACTCGTCGCGGCTTTCGGTGGTGAACGCATTCCCGCTGTCGGGTACGATGCCGTTCGTCGGCAGCTGGACCGAATTCAACCGCTATTACGACCGGATGCACGACCTCGGTATCGTCGCGAGCATGAAGGATTTCTACTGGGACATCCGGCCCAAGCCCGAGTACGGCACCGTCGAGATCCGCGTCTGCGACACGCCGCTGACCGTCGATCGCGCCGCCCAGATCGCCGCATTCGCGCAGGCCCTTGCGAGCTGGCTGTGGGAGGCGCGGCCGGAGGTTTCGCCGGACATCTACCTGACGCACAGCTACAACCGGTTCCAGGCCTGCAGGCATGGTTTCGCCGGGACGCTCGTCGACGTCACGACCGGCGCCTCGCGGCCGCTCGCCGACGACCTGCGCGAGACGCTCGACAGGCTCGCGCCGTACGCCGCGGCGCTCGGGTCGCAGGACGCGCTTGCCGCGCTGCACACGACGCTGTCACAGGGCAACGATGCCTCCTGGCTGCGTGCCCAGTTCGCCAGCACCGGCACGCTCACCGACGTCGTTCGCAGGCAGGCCGCCCTCTGGGCGGCGTGAGCTTGAAATGCTGACGACGATCATCTACTCGCTGCTCGCCCTCGACCAGACCGTCGCCAGCCTCGCCGGCAATTACGGCCCGTGGCTGTACGCGATCCTGTTTCTGGTGATCTTCGCGGAAACGGGACTCGTCGTGTTTCCGTTCCTTCCCGGCGACTCGATCCTGTTCATCGCCGGCACGGTGGTCGCAGTCGCGGGACTCGACATCCACGTGCTCGTGCTCGTGCTCGCCCTCGCGGCGGTCCTCGGCGACTCGGTCAACTACGGCGTCGGCCACTACATCGGCCCCAAGGCCTTCAGCCAACCCGAATCGCGGTGGTTCAAGCGCGAACACCTGTTGCGCACGCAGGCCTTCTACGACCGCTACGGCGGCGTCACGATCATCATCGGCCGCTTCATTCCGATCATCCGGACGTTCGCGCCCTTCCTCGCCGGCGTGGCCGGGATGTCCTACCGCCGCTTCCTGTCGTACAACGTCATCGGCGGCTGCCTCTGGATCGGCCTGCTGGTGTACGCGGGCTTCATATTCGGCAATGTCCCGCTGGTGAAGAACAACCTGTCGCTGATCGTCATCGGCATCGTCGTCGTGTCGCTGATTCCCGCGGTGACGACGTTCTTCCGCGAGCGGCGCGCGAGCCGCCGCGCGACGCGCAAGGCGCGTGGCGGCGACTGACGACTCCCTGCCGATGCCGCTTCTGCGGCGTGGCGGATGCGTCTGCGCGCTCGGAGTGCCCGCCCTCTGTGCCATCGGCGGCGGCGGGGATGCGTCAGCGCGCTCGGAGTGCGCGCCCTCTGTGCCATCGGCGGCGGCGCGGATGCGCCTGCGCGCTCGGAGTGCGCAAACGCCGGCCTGCGGGTCCCGGCGCGGCGTCGCTCGAGGACATCCTGCAGCAACTGTGGAGATCGGGCTCGCTCGCCGCGCCACCCGCGACGGCCGTCACGCACGCTCGCGCTCGCCGCACCCGTGCC
>DATGDG010000517.1:0-6508 GCA_035311025.1 Casimicrobiaceae bacterium | reverse complement strand
CCGGTCCGGCCGCGGCATCTGCTGACTGAGACCGGCATCGGCTACCGCCTGGTGACGGACGAGTAGCCGGTACCCTGCCGCCAGCACGGTTCACGGCGGAGCCGGCGGGAGCGCCGCCGCATGCCGGTGGTCACGTAGAATCGCGGGCCATGAGCGCCTATCCGCATCTGCTTGCACCGCTGGACCTGGGCTTCACGACGCTGCCCAATCGCGTGCTGATGGGATCGATGCACACGGGGCTCGAGGAGGCGCCCAATGGCTTCGAGCGGATGGCGGCGTTCTACGCGGCGCGGGCCCGCGGCGGCGTCGGCCTGATCGTCACCGGCGGCATCGCCCCCAACGTCGCGGGACGGGTCGAGCCGCGCGCCGCGCAGCTGAGCTTCGCCTGGCAGGTGGCGAAGCATCGCCGGATCACCGATGCCGTCCACGCCGCCGGCGGCAGGATCGCGCTCCAGATCCTGCACGCGGGCCGCTACGCCTATCACCCGCTGGCGGTCGCGCCTTCCGCGCTGCGCTCGCCGATCACGCCGTTCAAGCCGCGGGCGCTGACGCGCTGGGGCATCGGACGCACGATTGCGGCCTACGCGCGCTGCGCGCAGCTGGCGCAGCGCGCGGGTTACGACGGCGTCGAGATCATGGGCTCCGAGGGCTACCTGATCAACCAGTTCATCGCGCCGAGGACCAACCTGCGCGACGACGACTGGGGGGGATCCTTCGACAACCGCGTCCGCTTCGCGACCGAGATCGTGCGCCGCACGCGCGCCGCCGTCGGGCCGAGGTTCATCATCATCTACCGCCTGTCGATGCTCGACCTGGTCGACGGGGGTAGCACCTGGGACGAAGTGGTCGAGCTCGCGAGGCGCATCGAAGCCGCGGGCGCGACGCTGATCAACACCGGCATCGGCTGGCACGAGGCGCGGATCCCGACGATCGCGACGATGGTGCCGCGCGCGGCGTTCGGCTGGGTGACGGCGCGCCTGCGCGGTGCGGTGAAACTGCCGCTGATCACGACCAACCGCATCAACGATCCTGCGGTCGCCGAAGCGGTGCTCGCGCGCGGCGATGCCGACATGGTGTCGATGGCGCGCCCGTTCCTCGCCGATCCCGAATTCGTGGTCAAGGCGGCACGCGGCGACGCCGCGTCGATCAACACCTGCATCGCCTGCAATCAGGCCTGCCTCGACCACATCTTCGAGCGCAGGATCGCCTCGTGCCTGGTGAACCCCTGGGCCTGCCGCGAGACCGAGGCCGCGATGACGGCGGCGCCGTCGCGGCTGCCAAAGCGCGTCGCGATCGTCGGAGGCGGTCCCGCGGGGCTCGCCTGCGCGACGACCGCGGCCGGACGCGGGCACGAGGTCACGCTGTTCGACGCTGCCGATGCGATCGGCGGCCAGTTCAATCTCGCGCGTCGCATTCCCGGCAAGGAAGAATTCGCCGAGACGCTGCGCTATTTCGGCAATCGCCTCGCCGCGCTCCATGTCGATCTGCGGCTCGGCCGCCTCGCCGGCGTCGACGACCTGCGCGGTTTCGACGCGGTGATCCTCGCGACCGGGATCGTCCCCCGGCAGCCGGCGGTCGACGGACTGTCGCATCCGAAGGTCGCGAGCTATGTCGAGATCGTCGGCGGCCATCGCAGCGCCGGACCCAGGGTCGCGATCATCGGTGCCGGCGGCATCGGTTTCGACGTCGCCGAGTTCCTGACCCATGTCGGGGAGGGCGATGGCCATGCGAGCCTCGGCGCGGCCGACGACCCGGCGATCGCCGCGTTTCGCAGCGAATGGGGGATCGATGCAGCGTATGCCCGGCGCGGCGGTCTCAGGCCGGCCGAGGAATTGCCGCCAATCCGCGAGGTGTGGCTGCTGCAGCGCAAGGCATCGAAAGTGGGCGAAGGGCTCGCCAAGACGACGGGGTGGATACGCAGGACGCTGCTCAAGAAGCGCGGCGTGACCATGCTCTCCGGCGTTGCCTACGATCGCATCGACGACGCGGGGCTGCACATCCGCACCGACGGACAGCCGCAGGTGCTCGACGTCGACACGATCGTCGTCTGCGCCGGCCAGGAGCCGCGTCGCGACCTCGCGGTGCAGCTGGCGGCGGCGGGAATCGGGTACACGCTGATCGGCGGCGCCGATGTCGCCGCCGAGCTCGATGCCAAGCGGGCGATCGAACAGGGGACGCAAGTCGCCCTCGCGCTGTAGCCGCCCCACCCGTGACAGCCGTCGCGCAGGTCGCGCGAGCGGGACTCAGCGAACGCCGCGCGGCGGCGGACCGTTGCGCCGTCCGGCCAGCGTACGTGCGATGCTCGCCGCGAGGCGCTGCTGCAACTCGGGCGTCAGCGCGAGCGGCGCGGCGGCCCTCGCGCGATAGCCCGCCTTGGTGGCGAGTTGTTGCTTGGCGCCGGTCCCGATCGAGCGGAATCCCGATGCGAAGATGTCGGTGCGGTTGGTTGGATCGGGATTGGTCCGGGCATAGAACGCGGTGAAGCTGCCGCTCGCGCTGGCCACACCCTGGTAGTCGCCGACGAACAGTCCGCCTTCGGCCACCGGCGCCGAATCGAAATCGAAGGGACCCGCGACGTGGACCTCGCTCCAGGCGACGCCGTCGGTGGACGTCGCCAGCCAGACGTCGACCAGCAGCGTGTTCGGGTCTGGCGTGTCGCTGCGCATGTCGTAGTACAGCACCCCGATCGTTCCGTCGTTGCGCACGGTGACCGAAGGCAGGAACGCCTGTACGCCGGGCACGCGATTCACCTGCACCGGTGCGCTCCAGGTGGCGCCCCCGTCGCGCGAACGAGAGAACGCGATGCCGTCGATGGCGCCGCCCGAGAACCGCGCGTCCTGCCAGACGGCGACGAGTTGCGCGCCGGGTCCTGCCGCGAACGCGCCGAGATTCGCAGCGTCGCGCAACGTGCGCGCCGGATTCTGCGGATCGCGGGTGCCGACCGCGTGGGTGTCGGCGATGCGCATTGCCGGGGACCACGTGGCACCGCCATCCGCGGACCGGACGACGGCGAGATGGGTCGTGAGCGTCGCGTTGGCGGCGACGTCGACCTCGGTGAAGAAATCGAACACGCCATCGGCGCGTCCCGCCCCGGAGGTCGCGACGACGATCTGGTTGTTGAGCGTCTGGTTGCGCCCGCCGGGATCGTAGATCGGGCGCGCCGGCTCCCACGTCAGCCCTCCGTCGGTGGTCCGGGACAAATAGGTGGGTCCATGACCATTGGGAGTGAGGCGGTCCCAGACTGCGTAGGCGGTGCCGGGAGTCCGGACGTCGGCGGTGATCGATTCCTTGTCGTTGAAGTACGCGCTGCCGTCGGCGATCAGCGTCGCGGGGGCGCTCCAGCTGCGGCCACCGTCGGTCGACCGGCTCGCCAGCACTGCGCTAGCCGAGCCTGCAGCGAAGGTGGCGCCGTTGAACGCGATGGCGATCTGGTAGGCGATGCCATCGGGTCCGATCGTCGCCCAGGGATCGCTGGCGCGGGCGTAGTCGGCGCGGCTGCCCCCGGTGCAGTGCGAGAACGACGCCTGGGTCAGCGACCAGCTGAGTCCGCCATCGAACGAATATCCGGTGCGCAAGCCGCGGGCCCCGCCGTCCGACCAGCGGTCCTGCTGGAAGACGCCGATCATGCGCGACGGATCCTGAGGGTCGATCGCGATCATCGGCTCGACCTCGGCGCCGGGATAGGGCACCCCGGTGGCGGGTGCGCCGTCGCAACCCGGCGCGAACGGCGATGCCGCGGTCACGCGCACCTGCGAGTCGGAGACGGCCGCGCGCGGCGTGCACATCGCCACGCCCATCGTGCCGTAACCCTCCGGCACATAGCCACGCATGATCATCGCATTGCGCGTCGCGAGGTCGGCCGTGTAGCGGTGGTTGGAATCGGCGCGATGGTTCCACAGCCGGTACACCGGCAGCGTTCCCGAGGGGCAGGCACCGCTGGCCGTGTCGGGCAGCGCAATGTAGAAGGCGGCCGGTGTCTCGTAGACGTAGCCGCTGAAGTCCGGATCGGTGCCGATCTTTGCCAGCACCGCCCGGCATTCGTCGGGGGAGGCCGAGAAGAAATGCGAATCGCCGTGCTGCGGCGGGATGTAGAAACGGCATACGGGGCTCACCGAGGCGCCTCCTGCAGCGGCAGCCGAGGCGTAGGCATCGAACACGAATCCGGTACGCATCCAGCCTTCGATCCGTCCGGCGTCGAGCGCGCCGATCTCGGCGGGCAGCGGCGTCATGAAATAGTGGTCGAGGGAGGCGTTGTAGTACTCGACGACCGTGTAGCCGAAGGCGGGGGAAGCGAACGCCGCGGCGAAGGCCGCAAACAGGCCGGAGGCGATGCCGCGGCGGGCGGGTCGCGGCAAGGCCGCCTCGACGGGAGTGCGGGGAATCGGCATGCGCGTGCCTCCGGGAGCGTGATTCTCGCACTGCGCACCCTTCCCGGTCGCGCGGGCCCGGCATCGCCAGGGTCGTCCGGCTTTCGCGCGCGAAATGCGAGGAGGCGGGCGACGGCGAACATTGCGTCGCCCTCGATTCGGTGGCCGGTCGATCATCCCGCGGACGACCGTGTCGAATGCCGTCATCCGGATTCCCCCGCCACGCGTTGATCGCAGTGTGTTCCCCAAGGGGAGCCGTTCGGGGGTCTTAGCGCGCGAACCGTCGCTGGCATTAGAATCACTCCATGGATCCGCTGGTTCTCACCGTCGACATGGCCGGACTGCCCCAGGCGTGGGTCGAGCTCGAGGGGGCCATCACCTACCACGCGCGGCAGATGGTCGCGTGGTCACTGGGAGCGATCGTGCGCGAATTCCGCGGCGGCTGGCAGCGCGACGGGACGCGTTCCCGGATCGCGACCAAGTCGATCCTCGCGATCAAGGGCAGCGCCGGCCATCCGCTCGCGCATACGCCGAGCCTCACCAATCCGATGCTGTTCGCCCGCGACCGGCAGGTGTGCGCGTACTGCGGCGAGCGCCACCAATACCGCGACCTGTCGCGCGACCACATCATCCCGGCGTCGCGCGGGGGGCGCGACACGTGGATGAATTCGGTCACGGCCTGCCGCGCGTGCAACACGCGCAAGGGCAACCGCGCGCCGGAGCAGGCTGGCATGCCGCTGCTCTACGTGCCTTACGTGCCCAACCGGCACGAGCACTTCATCCTGCGCAATCGGCGCATCCTCGCCGACCAGATGGAATACCTGCTGGCCGGCGTGCCGCGCTCGAGCAGACTGCACCCTTCCTCGCGCCGCGCCTGACGGCCGCCGCGTCGGTCGGGCCGGCCGGCCGCGCGTGCGGCGGCTTGCGTTGCGTTCAATCATGGAGAACCCGATGCCGGAGGTTCACGTCCTCGACCATCCGCTGATCCAGCACAAGCTCACGCTGATGCGGCGCAAGGAGACCAGCACGGCCAACTTCCGCCGGCTGCTGAACGAGATCGGGGCGCTGATGGCCTACGAAGTGACCCGCGACACGCCGATGCAGGAGGTCGCGATCGAGACTCCACTCGAGCCGATGCGCGCGAAGCTGATCGACGGCAAGAAACTCGTCTTCGTTCCGATCCTCCGTGCCGGCACCGGCCTGCTCGACGGGTTCCTGGGCGTCGTGCCGGGCGCCCGGGTCGGGCACATCGGCCTCTACCGCGATCCCAAGACGCTCGGGGCGGTCGAGTACTACTTCAAGATGCCGGGCGGGATGAGCGAGCGTGACGCGATCGTGCTCGACCCGATGCTCGCGACCGGAAACTCCGCGGTGGCCGCGATCACCCGGCTGAAGCAGACGCGTCCGCGGTCGATCCGGATGGTGTGCCTGGTTGCTGCGCCGAAAGGCATCGCGACGCTGCAGGCGGCGCATCCGGACGTTTCGATCTACGTGGCGGCAATCGACCGCCAGCTGAACGACCACGGCTACATCGTCCCGGGCCTGGGCGATGCCGGCGACCGGATCTTCGGCACCAAGTAGCCCAGCCCACGCCGACCCCCGAAAGCCGGGTCGGACCCGTTCCCCCAAAGAATGGGATCAGGAAACGGCGTCTGACCCGCTTTTCAGCGAGCTTTTCGGTGTTTTTCGGGGCGCCGATGGAAGATCCTGCCCGACGGGTGGAATGAACCCATTCGCGATCGGGCGATCTGAATTCTGGTCTCACTATCGCCGCCACCCAACCCGAACGTGCGATCGCCCCATTTTCCGATGGCGCGCCCCTGGCGTCGCCCCTCGAGCCCATGAGCTACGAGATGACGGCCGGCACGTCGCGGGTCCGGGCCCTGCGCGCGATGGGGCGGCGTGCGCTTGCGCTCGGTCCGGTCCTGGTGGCTGCCCTGCCGGTTACCGCGGTCGCCGTGGGACTCGCGGGCACCGCCCTGCTGGCGTTCGGCTACCCGTTCGACGACCCGTTCGCCGCCGGCGGGCGCAGCCTGAGCCTGCGTCCATGGCACGAACTCGCAGCGACGCCGGGCATCGCGGCCAGCATCGGCCTCACGCTGTGGACGGGCATCGGCGCGACGGTCGTTTCGGCGGCAGTC
>DATGDG010000516.1:0-2323 GCA_035311025.1 Casimicrobiaceae bacterium | reverse complement strand
GCATCACCTCGTCGTCGCCGCGCACGAGGGTCGCCGCGACGACCTTGCCGTTTCGCTCGCTCGTGGAGATCGCGATCATCCCCTTGGTGCCGCGGCCGTGGCGCGTGTACTCGACGATCGGCGTGCGCTTGCCATAGCCGTTCTCGGTCGCGGTCAGCACCGACTGCGATTCGTCCTCGGCCACCAGCATCGCGATGACCTTGTGCCCCTTGTCGAGCATCATGCCGCGCACGCCATGGGCATTGCGGCCCATCGGCCGCACGTCGTTCTCGTCGAAGCGCACCGCCTTGCCGCCCGAACTGAAGAGCATCACGTCGTGCTGGCCGTCGGTGAGGGCGACGCCGATCAGCCGGTCACCGTCGGACAGGTCCACGGCGATGATCCCGGAGGGCCGTGGCCGGGAGAAATCGGTGAGCGGCGTCTTCTTGACCGTGCCCATCGCGGTCGCCATGAAGACGTAACGGCCTTCGGCGAACTCCTTGACCGGCAGGATCGCCGTGATCTTCTCGGCGTCGACGAGCGGGACGAGGTTGACGATCGGCTTGCCGCGCGAGGCACGCTGCCCACGAGGCACGTTGTAGACCTTGAGCCAGTAGACGCGACCGCGATTGGAGAAGCACAGGATGAAATCGTGGGTGTTGGCGATGAACATCTGGTCGACGAAATCGTCTTCCTTGGTCGCGGTCGCCTGCTTGCCGCGTCCGCCGCGGCGCTGCGCCCGATATTCGCCGACCGGCTGTGCCTTCATGTAGCCGCCGTGCGACAGCGTCACGACCATGTCCTCGGGCGCGATCAGGTCCTCGAGCGACAGGTCGACGCCCTGCGCGACGATCTCGCTCCTGCGGGCATCGCCGAACTGGTCGCGGATGGCGGTCAGCTCGTCATGGATGATCTGCGTGACGCGCTCGGGCTTGGCCAGGATGTCCAGCAGGTCGACGATCAGCGCCATCACGTCGCGGTAGTCGCCGGTGATCTTGTCCTGCTCGAGGCCGGTCAGCCGCTGCAGGCGCAGTTCCAGGATCGCCTGCGCCTGGACGTCCGACAGCCGGTAACCGCCGTCTTTCGCCTGCCATCCGAATTCCGGGGCGAGTCCCTCGGGGCGCGCGGCATCGGCCGCGGCGCGCTTCAGCATGTCCTCGACCAGTGACGAGCGCCAGACCCGGCCCATCAGCGCCGCCTTGGCCTCGGCCGGCGTGGGCGACGCCTTGATCAGCGCGATGATCTCATCGACGTTCGAGAGCGCGACGGCGAGGCCTTCCAGCACATGGCCGCGCTCGCGCGCCTTGCGCAATTCGAACTGCGTGCGCCGGACGACGACCTCCCGGCGATGGATGATGAAGTGCTCGAGGAACTGCTTGAGGTTGAGCAGCCGCGGCTGGCCGTCGACCAGCGCGACCATGTTCATGCCGAAGCTGTCCTGCAGCTGCGTCAGCTTGAACAGGTTGTTCTGGACGATCTCCGGGACTTCCCCGCGCTTCAGCTCGATGACCACGCGCATGCCCGACTTGTCGGACTCGTCGCGCAGGTCGGAGATGCCCTCGAGCTTCTTCTCGCGCACCAGCTCGCCGATGCGCACGAGCAGGTTCGCCTTGTTCACCTGGTAGGGGATCTCGTCGACGATGATC
This sequence comes from Casimicrobiaceae bacterium, assembly GCA_035311025.1. Lineage (GTDB taxonomy): Bacteria > Pseudomonadota > Gammaproteobacteria > Burkholderiales > Casimicrobiaceae > VBCG01. The sequence goes on along the minus strand of DATGDG010000516.1, from coordinate 698 downwards.
GCCTGGCGGCTGCCCTTCTCGAGGTCCTCGATGTGGGTCCGCGCGCGGATCACGACGCGCCCGCGGCCGGTGCGATAGCCCTCGCGGACGCCCTCGAGGCCGTAGATGATCCCGGCCGTCGGGAAATCAGGCGCCGGGATGATCTCCATCAACTCGTCAATGGAGATTGCGGGATTGGCCAGAAGGGCGAGGCAGCCACTGACCGTCTCGGTCAGGTTGTGCGGCGGGATGTTGGTCGCCATGCCGACCGCGATGCCCGACGAGCCGTTGACCAGCAGGTTCGGCAACCTCGAGGGCAGGACCGCCGGCTCCTGCTCCTTGCCGTCGTAGTTCGGGACGAAGTCGACGGTCTCCTTGTCGATGTCGGCCGTGAGCTCGTTGGCGATCTTCTCGAGGCGGCACTCGGTGTAGCGCATCGCTGCCGCGTTGTCCCCGTCGACCGAGCCGAAGTTGCCCTGGCCGTCGATCAGCGGGTAGCGCAGCGAGAAATCCTGGGCCATCCGCACCAGAGTGTCGTAGATGGCCATGTCGCCGTGGGGGTGATACTTCCCCATGACGTCGCCGACGACGCGCGCACATTTGACGTACGGACGGTTGAAGACGATGTTCGCCTCGTGCATCGCGTACAGGACGCGCCGGTGCACGGGTTTCAGGCCGTCCCTGACGTCCGGCAGCGCTCGCCCCACGATTACGCTCAT
>DATGDG010000515.1:0-1868 GCA_035311025.1 Casimicrobiaceae bacterium | reverse complement strand
CGACTTGAAGCGCCTCGCGCGCGCCGGCGTCGAGATCTTCTTCACGCAGGTGTTCCGTGACGGTTTTTTCCACGCCGACATGCATCCGGGCAACATCTTCGTCGCCGTCGACCCTGCGAACCACGGCAAGTACGTCGCGCTCGACTTCGGCATCATGGGCACGCTCTCGGAGCGCGACAAGAGCTACCTCGCGCAGAATTTCCTGGCTTTCTTCAGGCGCGATTACCACCGCGTCGCGACCGCGCACATCGAGTCGGGCTGGGTGCCGCCCGACACGCGGGTCGACGAGCTCGAGGCCGAGATTCGCGTGGTCTGCGAGCCGATCTTCGACCGGCCCCTGAAGGAGATCTCGCTGGGCCGCGTGCTCGTGCAACTGTTCCGCGCGTCGCGCCGGTTCAACGTCGAGATCCAGCCGCAGCTCGTCCTGCTGCAGAAGACGCTGCTGAACGTCGAGGGCCTGGGCCGCCAGCTCGACCCCGATCTCGACCTCTGGGTCACGGCAAAGCCTTTCCTCGAGCGCTGGATGGAAGACCAGATCGGCCTGCGCGCGCTGCAGCGCCGCCTCGAGGCGGAGGCACCCTACCTCGTCGCCGCGCTGCCGGAACTGCCGCGGCTGCTGCACCAGCGGCTGGGGGCTCCGCCGGCGGCCTCCGACCTGGCGCTGAAGGAGCTGGCGGCGGCCCAGAAGTCGCGCAACCGCTGGCTCGCCGCCATCGCCGTGCTGCTCGCCATCGTCATCGCGCTGCTGCTGCGACAGGGGGCGTGAGCGAGAATCCGCTACAATCCGCCGCGCAATCCGGCCCATACCTGAAGGAGTACCACGCCCTTGGCGCTACTCGACATCAAGGGTGTCACGCGACGCTTCGGCGATTTCACCGCAGTCGACGATGTCAGCCTCTCGATCGAGGCCGGCGAATTCTTCACGCTGCTTGGTCCGTCCGGCTGCGGCAAGACGACCCTGCTGCGGATGATCGCCGGCTTCGACCTGCCCGACGCGGGACGGATCCTGCTCGACGGCGAGGACCTCGCCGACCGACCGCCGGAGATCCGCCCGGTGCGCACGGTGTTCCAGAGCTACGCGCTGTTCCCGCACATGACCGTCGAGGGGAACGTCGCGTTCCCGCTGCAGATGGCCAGGGTGCCCGCCGCCGAACGCCCGGCCCGCATCAAGGCGGTGCTGGAGGACGTGCGGCTGGTCGGCTTCGAGAAGCGTTACCCCCACGAGCTGTCGGGGGGCCAGAAGCAGCGGGTCGCCATCGCCCGCGCGCTCGTGTCCAAGCCTGCGATGCTTCTCCTCGACGAGCCGCTCGCGGCGCTCGATGCCAAGCTGCGCGAGGAAGTCCAGGTCGAGCTCATCAGCCTGCAGAAGGAAGTCGGCATCGCGTTCGTCTACGTCACCCACGACCAGTCCGAAGCGCTCGCGCTGTCGCACCGGATCGCGGTGATGAACCGCGGCCGCATCGAGCAGCTCGACGAGCCTTCGCGCATCTACGGCTTCCCGCGCACGCGGTTCGTCGCCGATTTCATCGGCCAGTGCAACCTGTTTTCCGGATCCGTGATCTCCAGCGCCGGCGGCACCGTGACGCTCGACGTGGCCGGGCTCGGCCCGGTCCGGGTCGCGACCGCATCGTCGCTCCCTGTCGGCTCGACCGGAACGGTCGCGCTGCGACCCGAGAAGATCCGCATCGCCACGGAAGCGCCGCTTGACACGCCCGACAACCATTACCGCGGCAGGGTCGCTGCGCTGCGCTACATGGGCGACGTCACCGTCTACAACGTCGACACGCCCGGCGGCACCCGGGTCGAGGCGCTGCTCGCCAACTCGCAGAGCGGGCGCGCCAAGTTCTTCGAGATTGGCGACGCGGTTG
>DATGDG010000514.1:0-3374 GCA_035311025.1 Casimicrobiaceae bacterium | reverse complement strand
TACCCGACAGAGTCGATGCCCGTCACCAACCAAGCGCTGCCCGGCGGTTACCAGCTGCTGAATTACCGGATCGACCGGCAGATCAGCCGCGGTGGGTTCTCGATCGTCTACCGCGCCTACGACGAGACCGGCACGCCGGTCGCAATCAAGGAATACCTGCCTGCGTCGCTGGTGCTGCGCACCGAGGGCGACATCGTCAATGCCAGCTCGGCCGAGAACCTCACGTCGTTCCGCTACGGAATGAAGTGCTTCTTCGAGGAGGGACGCGCACTCGCCAAGATCAACCACCCGAACGTCGTGCGGGTGCTGAACTTCTTCCGCGCCAACGAGACCGTCTACATGGTCATGCGCTACGAGCGCGGCCGCACGCTGCAGCAGCACATCCAGATGCGCCAGGACCAGATGTCCGAGCGCTTCGTCCGCCAGGTCTTCATGCAACTGCTGAACGGCCTGCGCGAGGTCCACACCCACAAGATCCTGCATCTCGACATCAAGCCCGCGAACATCTACCTGCACACCGACGGCAGTCCGGTGCTGCTGGATTTCGGGGCGGCACGCCAGACCCTCACCGCCAACCGTCCGAAGCTCGCCCCGATGTACACGCCGGGCTTCGCGGCCCCCGAGCAGTACCGCGACCACGATCGCCTGGGCCCGTGGACCGACGTCTACGGCACCGGTGCGTCGATGTTCGCCTGTCTGGCGGCATTCGCCCCGCAGGCCGCCGACGCCCGGGTGCAGGAAGACCACCTGGTCTCGGCCAAGAAGATTTGGTCGGGCCAATATTCGGACAACCTCCTCGAGGTGATCGACTGGTGCCTGCGCCTCGATCCCCTCGAGCGCCCGCAAAGCGTGTTCGCGCTGCAGCGCGCGATCCGCGACATCCCGCCCCCGAAACGCAAGCTGACGTTCTTCGGGAACCTGAAGCGCGTGCTGTTCTCGGAAATCGGCGCTTGAGCGACCGATGCGCTTCACGATATTCCAGGAATCCCGCAAGGGCGGGCGCGAGGTCAACCAGGATCGCATCGCCTACACGTACAGCCGCGAGACGCTGCTGCTGGTCATCGCCGACGGCATGGGCGGGCACGTCGGCGGCGAGATCGCGGCGCAGATCGCGGTGCGCCTGTTCGTCGAGCGCTTCCACCAGCAGGCGAAGCCGCTGCTGAAGAATCCGCTGGGCTTCATGCAGGACACGATGCTGCGTGCCCATGCTGCGCTCGGTGCGTACGCGAACCAGTTCTCGATGCTCGAGACGCCGCGCACGACCTGCGTCGCCGTCGTCGTCCAGGGCGGGAACGCCTTCTGGGCCCACGTCGGCGACTCGCGTTTCTATCTGCTGCGCCAGGGCAAGCTGATCGGGGCGACCAAGGACCACTCGAAGGTGCAGTACCTCGTCGACCAGGGGGCGATCTCCTCCGAGGAGGCCGCCGTGCACCCGGACCGCAACAAGATCTACAGCTGCCTGGGTGGCCTCGTCGAGCCGGTCGTCGACCTGTCCCGGCGCACGCCCCTCAAGAACGGCGACATCCTGGTCCTCTGCACCGACGGCCTGTGGAGCGTCTATCCGCGCAGCGAGCTTTCGACGATGCTGACATCGACGCCGATCCTTTCGGTCGGGCCGCGTATCATGCGTGAAGCCGAGTCGCGCGGCGGTCCCGACGGGGACAACGTGTCGGCGATCATCGTGCGCTGGGGGCCGGAGACGCTCACCGACGAAGTGTCGACGACGACCGATGCGCTCAGGCCGGGCGAATTCGCCACCGAGATCGAGGACACCGTCACTCTCGCCGATCGCAGCGGAACCTCGCGCGACCTGACCGAGGACGAGATCGAACGCGCGATCGCCGAGATCCAGTCGACGATCCAGAAGTACCGCAAATAGGGAACGACCTGCACCGGGACGATGCGCCAGCTGCTGCTCGACACCGAAACCACCGGCCTCGATCCGAGGCAGGGACACCGGATCATCGAAATCGCCGCCGTGGAGGTCGTCGATCGACGGCTCACCGGGGCGCATCTGCACTTCCGCATCGATCCCGAGCGCGACATCGACGCCGGCGCGACCGAGGTGCACGGGATGACGCGCGAGGACCTGATCGGCGAGCCGCGCTTCGCCGACATCGCGCAGGAATTCGTCGAATTCGCGCGCGGCGCCGAATGGATCATCCACAACGCGCCGTTCGACATCGCGTTCTTCGACGCCGAATTCGACCGCGCCGGGCTGCCGCCGTCTTCGTCGCTGTACGCCAGGCTCACCGACACGCTCGCGCTCGCGCGCGAAGCGTTCCCGGGCAAGCGCAACAACCTCGACGCGCTGTGCGAGCGCTTCGGCGTGTCGAATGCGCACCGGACGCTGCACGGCGCGCTTCTCGACGCCGAGCTGCTGGCCCACGTCTACCTCGCGATGACGCGCGGGCAGGAGACACTGACGATCGACATCGGGGCGCCGGCGCTGTCCGCGCCGGGCGCGGGCCGCACGGCGGAGGAGGGCGCGCCGGCCAGGGTGGTCACCGTCCGCCCGGTCCTGGTGGCGGCGGACGAGGCCGAGTGCCATCGCGCATACCTCGAGGCGCTCCAGCGCGAGGCGAAGTCCGGATGCATGTGGCTTGCGGTCGAAGCCCCGGTGGCCGGATGACGGCGGCCGGCATCCTGCGCAGCCTGTGGCGATGGACCTGATCCTCTGGCGCCACTGCGACGCCGAATCCGGGGGGCCCGACCTCGAGCGTCGCCTGACCTCCAAGGGCGTGAAGCAGGCCGAGCGCGTCGCGCGATGGCTCGAGCGACATCTGCCGGACAACTGCCGCGTCCTCGTCTCGCCGGCCTTGCGCTGCCAGCAGACCGTCAAGCCGCTCGAGCGCAGGTTCAGGACGGTGCCGGATCTCGCGCCGGGGGCGAGTGCTGCGACGGTCCTTGCGGCCGCGAACTGGCCCGATGCGCGCGAGAGCGCGCTGGTCGTCGCGCATCAACCGACGCTCGGGATGGTGGCGTCGTTCCTGATGTCGGGCGACGAGGCCTGGTGGCCGGTGCGCAAAGGCGCGGTATGGTGGTTCTCGAACCACGGGGGCGAAGAAGGCGCCGGCGTGGTCCTCAAGGCCGTGGTCAGCCCGGATTACCTCTGACCGGCCGGCGCGGGCGCGTCGGCGTTTCTGCATCAGCGTCTTCACTTCAACTGTTCCGCGTCGGCGCGCGGTGACGGCATCTCGCCCAAGGCGCCTGCGGCGCAGTCGTCGTAGGCGGGTGGTGCGGCAAGCGAGCCCGTCTCCCGCGTCGGGTTCGGGATGTCCTCGAGCGATGCCGCGCCGGGACCCGCAGGCCGGCGTTCACGGACTTCGGGCGCTTGCGCCCGCCCTCGCCCGTTGCCCACTGAGCAGATACCG
>DATGDG010000513.1:0-4288 GCA_035311025.1 Casimicrobiaceae bacterium | reverse complement strand
AGGCCGTTCATGCGTCCTCCGTCAGTGACTGCGTCAGTGCGGATGGGGCCAGCGGCCGCCCAGCCGGCGGGTGATTTCCTCGGCGATGTGCGACACCAGCGGTCCGAGCTGCTTGATCCGTTCGTCGGGCAGGCGCGAGGTCGGCCCCGCCACCGAGATCGCGCCCAGCGGCTCGGCGTGCTCGTCGTAGAAAGGCGCCGCGACGCAGCGCGTTCCCGGCAGGTGTTCCTCGTCGTCGAACGACCAGCCGCGCTGGCGGATGACCCGGATGCTCGCCCACATCGTCTCCGGCGAGGTGATCGTGTTCTCGGTGATGCGCGGCAGGCCGCGGACCTTGAGCATCGCGTCGATCTGGTCGTCGGGCAGCGAGGCGAAGATCGCCTTGCCCACGCCCGACGCGTGCAGCGGGACCCGGCTCCCCAGCTTGACGATCGTGCGCATCGTCTCGCGACACTGAACCTGGTCGATGAACACGGCCTCGGTGCCGTCGAGGATCGCGAGGTTCGTCGTCTCGCCCGCCTGCTCCATCAGCCGCCGCATGTACGCGTGGCTCTGGGCGACGAAATCGCGGTTGGACAGGAAGCTCGAGCCCACCGCGAAGGCCTCGATACCCACGTACCAGAGGCTGAGGTCGCCCGCCTGGTAGACGTAGCCGGTCTTCTCCAGCGTCGACAGCAGGCGATGCGTCGTCGATGGTGGCAACTGGACCCGCTGCGCGATGTCGGTCAGCGTGAGTCCCCCCTCCGCGCGGGCGAGGCACTGGAGGATCGACAGGCCGCGAGTCAGACTCTGGACCTGAGCGGTCTCGGCGCCGGGATTGGCGGGGGTGCGCCCGCGGCGGGCGGGAGGGGTGACGCGGTGCAAGGAGGTCATTGGATCACCACGGAAGCGAGTAGGTCTTGACGTTGGTGAAGCTCTTCATCGCTTCCTGCACGCCTTCCTTGTATCCCAAGCCCGAATCCTTGATCCCGCCGAAAGGCGTCGACTCGAGGCGGTAGCCGGGCACTTCGCGGATGTTGACGCTGCCGACGTTGAGCTCGGTGACGAAGCGCGTGATGTAGTCGAGGCGATTGGTGCACACCGACGACGACAGTCCGTAGGCGGTCGAGTTGGCGATGCGGATCGCCTCGTCGGCGTCCCTGAATCGGATGACCGGCGATACCGGCCCGAATGTCTCGGTGCGCACGACGTCCATGTCGGACGTGACGTGATCGATGACCGTCGGCGCGTAGAGTGCGCCGTCGCGGAGGTTGCCACAGAGGAGCTTCGCCCCCTGTTCGACTGCGGCCCGGACCTTGGCCTCGAATCCTGCAGCGGCACGGTCGTCGATGACCGTGCCCATGTCGATGTCCGGATCCGCCGGGTTGCCATAGCTCCAGGCCTTGGTGCGCGCGACCAGGCGCTCGACGAAGGCATCGGCGACGCGTTCGTGCACCAGCACGCGCTTGACTGCGGTGCAGCGCTGTCCCGAATTCCGGTACGACCCGGTCGCCGCGAGCATGGCCGCCTCGTCGAGGTCGGCATCCTCCATGACGATGATCGGGTCGTTGCCGCCGAGTTCCAGCACCTGGCGCTTGTACACGGCCCTGGCCGCGATGTACTTGCCCGCTGCCACGCCTCCGGTGAACGTGACGAGGTCGACATCGGGGTTGGCCAGCATCTCGTCGGCGATCTCGCGAGGATCGCCGGTGACGACCGAGAACATCGGCGGCGGGAGGCCCGCCTCGTACAGGATGTCCGCGAGCACCAGCGCGGTGAGCGGCGTCTTCTCGCTGGGCTTCAGCAGCATCCGGTTGTTGGTCGCGATCGAAGGGGCGACCTTGTGGACAACCTGGTTCAGCGGGTGGTTGAAGGGCGTGATCGCCGAGATGACGCCGAGCAGCGGCTCGCGCAGCGTGTAGACCTTGCGCGACTTCCCCTGTGGCGTGATGTCGCAGGAGAAGACCTGGCCGTCGTCGTGCAGTGCGGCATTGCCCGCGAACAGGAACACGTCGCAGGCGCGCCCGACTTCGTAGAGCGAATCCTTCACGCAGATTCCGCACTCGGCGGTGATCAGGCCGGACAGTGCGGCGGCGCGCTGGCGGATGAGCGCTCCGGTCCGGTGGCAGATTGCGCTTCGCTCGTGGCGCGACAGGCTCGGCCGGTAGGCCCGCGCCAGCGCGAAAGCGAGTCGGACCTGGTCGATGCTCGCTTTCGGCACGGTGCCGACGAGTCCGCCAGTCCAGGGATTGCGGACCTCGAGCCTGCGCGGGCTGTCCACCCGCTCCCCGGCGATGCGCATGGTCTCGTGCCGGGGCGCGGCGGCGTCGGATGGTCGGGCGTCGTTCATCGCGGTCGTCGGGGGATCAGGCGAGATGGTTGAGGGCGAGGTCGAAGGCGTCGAAATTGCGCCAGCGCCGGGAGGGCAGGTTCGGCGCCGGCCGGTTGGCGATCAGCGGCACCTGTTGCTCGGAGGTACCGCCGTGCGAGCGCAACGGCGCGTCGAGGCCGGAGAGGTCATGGCGGCTCCGGCGGCTGCCGACCACCGTCAGGCGCTCCGAAATGACGATCAGGTCGCCGACGCGGTCGGGCGGAAGCTCGAAACGCTCGCAGGCCTCGTCGCGCGGCAGGACCGCATCGATGCCGGGCAGGGCCGCGATGCGCCTGCCAAGCGCTGCGCCATCGAGTCCACCGGCCACGTGAACCGTCGCGAAGGATCCCAGTGCGCCGTGATGGACGACGTAGGGATCGGTGATCGGCAGCACGACGCGCGTGGAGTCCGCGCCGTACCAGTCGTCGAGGATGTCCTGCAGGAACACGATGTTCGGGTGGCCGAACGCATCGGTCTTGGCGTTCATCCCGTGGTCGGCAGTCAGCACGACCGTGGCGCCCTGCGCGTCCATCCGCGCGAGGTGGCGGTCGAGCATCGCCGTGAACGCGTTGGCGACCGGGGTTCCGGGGGCGTGCTTGTGCTGCACGTAGTCGGTCGTCGACAGGTACATGAGGTCGGGGCGCTCGCGGTCGAGCAGCGCGCAGCCGGCGGCCAGGACGAATTCGGACAGCTCGGCGCTGTAGACCGAAGGCAGCGGCATGCCGGCGAGCCCCAGCGCGTCCCCGATGCCGTTGTCGGCGGGCGTCACGCGATCGGCCTTCTCCGAGGAGAAGCAGATGCCCGTCATCCGGTGGCCCAGCAGCGCACGCAGCTTGTCCTTGGCCGTGATCACGGCCACCCGGGCACCTGCTTCGGCGAAGGCGGCGAGGATCGTCCCGACGCGCAGGTACTTCGGATCGTTCATCATCACCTCGGCCTGTGCCTCGGTGTCGTAGAAGTAGTTTCCTGCGATGCCGTGCACCGAAGGTGGCGTCCCGGTGACGATCGAGAGGTTGTTGGGATTGGTGAAGGATGGTACGACAGACTCGGCGGTCAGGCAGGTGCCGCGACCCTCGAGCGACGCCATCCAGGGCGCGAGACCCGCGGTGATCGCCTGGTTCAGGTAATCCGGCTCGCAGCCGTCGACGCACACGACGACCACCGGCCGTCCGGGCCAGCGGTAGCTTCTGCCGTTGACGGTCAGCGACTTCATCGCGATCTTGCTGCCCGCCGCCCACGGGGCGTGCCGTTGCCGACTTGGTGGACCCGATCGCGGCTCGCCATCGCATGGGCGTGGAGCGCACGACCGGCCGCGGCCGCCTGCCCGGAAGCGATGAGGTCGACGATCGCGCGATGCTCGCGGATCGAAACGGGCAATCGTCCTGCCTGTCCGAGCGACGCACGACGGTGCAGGTGCAGCTCGTTGACCAGGCGACGGTAGAGCAGGGTCAGCTTCGGATTGCCGGCAAGCCGGACGATCCGCTCGTGGAAGGCGATGTTGGCTTCCAGATAGGCGTCGACATCGCCCTGCTCGGCCGCTACTTTCATGCGCTCGATGAACCGGCGCAGGTCCGCGACGTCGCCGGGAGTCGCGTTCTGCGCGGCGCGGCGGCCGGCGAACTCGTCGAGCACCGCGCGCAGCTCGAAGATCTGGTCGGCTTCGTCGACGCCGATCTGGCGCACGAACACCCCGCGATTCTTCTCGAGCCGCACCAGTCCGCATTCCTCGAGGGCGCGAAACGCCTCGCGGACCGGCCCGCGGGAGACACCCAGCAGCGCAGCGACCTCGGCTTCGCGCAGTTGCGCACCCGCCGCGAGACCGCCGGCGAGGATCATGCGCTCGAGCTCGCGCTGCACCAGCTCCGGCAGCGAGTGGGCCTGCAGCACGGCGATCGGGTGATCCGCCGCGACGCCCGGGTGCCGGGCCCCGCCGCCAAG
>DATGDG010000512.1:0-2087 GCA_035311025.1 Casimicrobiaceae bacterium | reverse complement strand
CAACCTCGCCGGTCTCATCACGACGTCGGCGGTCCTGACCGGCGCGCTGGCGTTCTCGGCGCAGGCGACGCTGGGCAACCTGTGGGGCGGAATTGCGCTGCAGCTCGAGAAGACCTGCCGGGTCGGCGACTGGGTGCGCATCGAGGACCTGACCGGACAGGTCGTCAGCATCCGCTGGCGCCACATGGCGATCGCGACTCCGCAGCACGAGACGATCGTGATCCCGAACGCGATGCTGATGAACAACAAGGTGACCGTTGTCGCGCGGCACGGCGAGGAGCGCACCGGCTGGGTTCGGTTGGTGCTGTTCCAGGTCGGGTTTTCGCATTCGCCGGCGAGCGTCATCGACGTCATCACCAGGGCGCTCGCGCAGGCCGACATGGAGTTCGTCTCCAAGGACCCGTCGCCTCGGGTCGTCTGCACCGATTTCAAGGACAGCGGCATCGAGTACGCGGTCCGCTACGACCTGACCGACGTAGCACACTACTGGCGGGGCGACTCGCAGATCCGGGTCCACGTCTATGCCGCGCTGAAGCGTGCCGGTTTCGACATCCCGTTCCCGCATCGGGTCGTCGAGATGCGGGGCGACCCTCGCGGCGAAGCCGCGGCCCGGGAGATCGAGCATCGCGAGGCGGCGCTGGCGACGATGGATCTGTTCGCCTCGCTGACCGCCGACGAGCGAGCGTCGCTGGCGCACGAGCTCACGACGTCGGTCTATGTGGGCGGGGACACCGTCTGCCGCCAGGGCGAGCCCGCAGACTCGCTCTACCTGCTCGCGCGCGGACGCGTCGACATCGTCGGGTCCGATGCGGCCGGCAATCACCATCGGTTCGCAACGCTCGACGCGCCGGCGTACTTCGGAGAGATAGGATTGCTGCTCGGCCAGCCGCGGGCGGCCACGGTCGTCGCGGTCGATGAGGCGCTTTGCTACCGCCTCGACAAGCGGGGTTTCGATGGCATCATCCGCGCCCGTCCCGAACTCGCCGAAGTCCTCGCGAGGGTCCTCGCCGAGCGCCAGGCCGCCAACGACGCGACCCTCCAGGCGCTCGACGCCGAAGCGCGCGCAAGGCACGGAATCAGCCGGGCCAAGGACCTGGTGAACAAGATCCAGCAGTTCTTCGGCCTGACCGGGTGACGCGCAGGCGGCGCGGCGCTCGGGCGCGGCAGGCCGATGCCGGTGTCCGCAAGGGCGCGCCTGCGCGACGCGCGCGGCGGGCTCACCGCCCCCGGACGACGTCCTCGCGCGTCAGCAGGAACACGCTGTCGGTCGACGACGCGGTCTCGAGCCAGACGAAGGGCATCCGCGGGAAAGCCGCCTCCGCCGCGTCGCGGTTGTGGCCGATCTCGACGATCAGCAGGCCGCCCGCTTCGAGGAAGCGGGGCGCCGCCGCGAGGATCGTGCGCACCGCATCGAGGCCGTCGTCGCCTCCCGCGAGGGCAAGCGCCGGCTCGTGTCGGTACTCGCGGGGCAGCGCTTCCATCGCGCTCGCGGTGACGTAGGGCGGATTGCTGACGATCAGGTCGTAGGATTTCCCGGGCAGGTTGTCGAACAGGTCCGAGCGGATCAGGTTGATCCGGTCGGCGAGGCCGTATTCGCTGACGTTGCGCTGCGCGACGGCGAGCGCATCCGAGGAAATGTCGGCGGCGTCGACGTCGGCGGACGGGAACGCGTGCGCGAGCAGGACGGCGAGGCAGCCCGAGCCCGCGCACAGGTCGAGCACCGAGCGGATCGACTCGCGGTCCGGAACGAACGACGCGAGCCCATCGGGCAGAAGCTCGGCGATGAACGATCGGGGAATGAGCACGCGCTCGTCGACGTAGAAGCGGAATTCCCCCAGCCAAGCCTCGTGGGTCAGGTAGGCGGCGGGAACGCGCTCGTCGATGCGTCGCGTCATCAGCGCAGCGAGATCGGCGCGCTCGGCCGCGGTGAGCCTCGCATCGAGAAACGGCTCGAGGAGGTCGAGCGGAAGCCCCAGGGCGTGCAGGAGCAGGTACGCGGCTTCATCGTAGGCGTTGTCGAAGCCGTGCCCGAACGCGAGCTTCGACGCGGTGATGCGCGTCACGGCAAAGCGCAGCCAGTCGCGCAG
>DATGDG010000511.1:0-3592 GCA_035311025.1 Casimicrobiaceae bacterium | reverse complement strand
CATTCAGGCCGGAGACCGCATTGCGCTGAGCAGCGATGGCACTGTCTACTTTTTGTACGACCCCCACACGCAACCGCATCGAGTTCTACCACGGCAGCGTACTGAAATTCTCGATTCCGATGTGAAGTGATACCGGACCCGGAATCTGCAACCCGGACGACACGAAAAAATACGATTCCTGAGTCCCAGCTGTTTGCGGTCAGCGGCATGACGTCGCCGGCCGACGAGAGCCAGGCGCCGTGCTGGCGGGTGTCCGCAGCGCCGGGCGTCGTTTCCTTTCGGCCGTGGCGAGCGGCGAAGCGGTTCGCTTCGATCTGCTGCCCGACGGTCCGATCATACGGTTTCCACCTATCGGCCCCGTTCACTCCGCGAATGGCTTTGACCTCGATCAAGCGGCTCACGGTTCGCGCCGCGCATCATGTGCAGAAACGGGGGTCGATAACCAGAGGGAGCGATGGGAACAGACGCCGTTCACGAGGATGACCGGGTCGACGACCTCCTGCGTCGTCTGCTGGGAGAAGGCCCCTATCGCGACGCCGCGGTGTTTCGCGCATCGGTCGAGATGCCGGAACCGGAACGACATGGCCATCGACCGCCCCATCTGGCAAGCCGTCCGCCCCGCGATGGATGCGGGCCCGCAGCGCGCGAGGCACGCGTGCTGCGCCGGCGGTTCTCGCTGACTAATGCTTCGGGAACTGCAGGTCGCGATTCGCCCGTCGGGCGAGGACCGATGCTTCAGCGTGTGGATATCCTTTGGGAACGGCACATCTGCATCCGGACACAACCCCGGCGTGCGCGATGGCGATGGGCGTCGCCTGGGGCCTGACCCGGAGCTCAGACCGCGAGCAGCTTGCGAACGCCGTCGCGCTCCATGTCGGCGCCGATGCCCTGCGCGACGATCTCGGGCGCATTTTGCTCCGGCGCGGCGCGGCCGGCGTCGGGCACTACGACGTTGCGGGATCAGGGCGGCCGGACCCGCCACCCGCGAGGTCGAACAGGTTGGTTGCGACCAGCTCCAGCACCGCGGCCTCGTCCTGGTTCAGAAGCCGCCAGCGCCAGCGCAGCACACCCAGCGTGGAGCGACGCTCGGAGCGTCGCGCTTCGAGGACTTCCGCGTGCAGCGTCAGCCGGTCCCCGGGCCGCACCGGAGCGAGCCATTTCAGGTACTCGAGACCGGGCGAACCGAAGGTCTCCGATCCGGCGAGGATGCCGTCGACCGCAAGGCGCATGGCGATGCCGCAGGTCTGCCAACCGCTGGCGATCAGTCCGTTCCAGACTCCCTGCCGCGCGCGCGACGGGTCGACGTGGAACCATTGCGGGTCGTATTCGCGGGCGAAAGCGAGGATCCCGGCCTCGCTGACCGTCGCCGGACCGCGCACGAGGACCTGGCCGGCGTGGAATTCGTCGAAAGTCATCCGCGGCCCGACCCGGTCGCCGCCGCCGCCATGCGCCGGGCGTGGAACCGCTCGATCTCGCGCTCGATCACCGCGCGATCGATGATGCCTGCAGGGTTCGCTCGCGTGGGCAGGCAGGCGAGGAACGGCTGGTAGCGTTCGAGACTCCGCTCGTAGAGGCGCCGAAGTTCCTTGATCGGCTCGGCGTGGTCGTCGACGCGCAGGTCGAGCACCGGATAGACCTCGGTCGTGACGATCGTGAGGGCGGCAGCCTGCTTGCCGCGCTTGTCGCCCCCGGCGGCTTCGCCTGCCTCCATCGCGGCGATCAGCCTCGACGCGAAATCGAGTTGCGGATTCGCCGAATAGGCCCGGGCCGTCTCCTCCAGCACCTGCGGACCGGTGAGCATGTTGCCGGCAACCGAGAAACCCTCCCCCGCGAGATGTCCGCACCAGTCGATGCATTGGCTGCCGGTGTGGGCGGCGACGCGGCCCTGCGCGTCGATCGCATGGACCTGGCGCGACTCGCGTCCGGGGTCGCCGGCGACGAGCTCGTCGATCACCCGCCGGGGCTCGTGTCCCTGTGCGAGGAGCTCGATCCCCGCCGGACCATAGCTGGGATTCATCAGCGCCTGCGTCGACAGCGCGCCCACCCCGCTCTTCGCGTGCGGGCACAGCGCCCCGACCGCGAAGAACCTGCTCGCAACCGCCACGCCCAGAGCGCCGTCGGGGGCGCGGGCCACGATCGACCACGTCATGCGATGCCTTTCATCGCCGCGATTATAGGACGCCGGGTCCCACCCGGCCCCGGGTTCCCCGACGGGTCGATCGCGGCTATGCTTGCGCAACCGGAAAGCGCCGGGACAAGGCGCTCGCGGCCGTTACGCAATTTCCACGAGGGAGACATCGTCATGCATCAACGATTCCGCTCGCTTAAGCGAGCTGCAATTGCCGCGGCATTGTGCCTCGCGGCCACGGGTGTCGCGGCGCAGGGCAAGGTCAAGGTCGGGCTGATGCTGCCCTACACCGGCACCTACGCGGCGCTGGGCACCGCAATCGAGAACGGTTTCCGCCTGTACGTCCAGGAACAGGGTGGCAAGCTCGGCGGGCGCGAGCTCGAATACTTCAAGGTGGACGACGAGTCCGACCCGTCGAAAGCCGTCGACAACATCAACAAGCTGATCAAGCGCGACAACGTCGACGTCGTCGTCGGCACCGTCCACTCGGGCGTGGTCATGGCGATGGCCAAGGTCGCCAAGGACACGAATACGCTGCTGATCATTCCGAACGCGGGCGCCCGCGCGGTCACCGGCCCGATGTGCGCACCGAACATCTTCCGCAGCTCGTTCTCGAACTGGCAGCCGGGGTACGCGATGGGCAAGGTCGCCGGCGAACTCGGTGCCAAGAAGATCGTGACCATCACCTGGAAGTACGCGGCCGGCGAGGAATCGGTCCAGGGCTTCAAGGACGGCATCGCGGCGAGCGGCGGCCAGGTCGTCAAGGAACTGACGCTACCCTTCCCCAACGTCGAATTCCAGGCGCTCCTCACGGAGATCGCCGCGGCGAAACCCGACGCCGTGTATGCGTTCTTCGCCGGTGGCGGCGCAGTCAAGTTCGTGAAGGACTATGCGGCCGCAGGACTGGGCAAGACGATCCCGCTGTACGGACCGGGGTTCCTGACCGACGGCACCCTTGAAGCGCAGGGAGCCGCAGCGCAGGGCCTGCTGACGACGCTGCATTACGCCGACGGCCTCGACATCCCGAAGGACAAGGCGTTTCGCGCCGACTACGCCAAGTCCTACAAGATGGCCCCCGACGTCTACGCCGTGCAGGGCTACGACGCCGCGCAGATGCTGAATGTCGGCCTGACGGCGGTCAAAGGCGACGTCGCGAAACGCGCCGAGCTGGTGAGCGCAATGGAGAAGGCGAAGATCGACAGCCCGCGCGGGACGTTCACGCTGTCACGCTCGCACGATCCGGTGCAGGACATCTACCTGCGCAAGGTCGTGGGCACGGAAAACCGCTACGAGCGCGTGGCAGTAAAGGCGCTGGCCGATCCGTCGCCCGGCTGCCGGATGTAGCGACCTGCCTTCGAGCCGGGGTCCCCATTCCGGGACCCCGCTCTTCGCATGGGCCTCGCGGTATTCCTCGTCCAGTGCCTCAACGCCGTCCAGTACGGCCTCCTGCTGTTCCTGGTCGCG
>DATGDG010000510.1:0-7525 GCA_035311025.1 Casimicrobiaceae bacterium | reverse complement strand
GCCTGCTCGACCTCTCGCGGTTCGAGGCGGCACTGCGGCCGGACACGACGGTGGTGTCGGTGATGTCCGTCAACAACGAGATCGGCGTGATCCAGGACACCGCGGCGATCGGCGAGATCTGCCGGTCGCGGGGGATCGTCTTTCACGTCGACGCCGCGCAGGCGACCGGAAAGCTGCCGATCGACCTCGCGAAACTCAAGGTCGACCTGATGTCGTTCTCGGCGCACAAGACCTACGGCCCCAAGGGCATCGGCGCGCTGTTCGTCCGGCGCAAGCCCCGGGTGCGCATCGAGGCCCAGATGCACGGCGGCGGCCACGAGCGCGGCATGCGTTCGGGCACGCTGCCCACCCACCAGATCGTCGGCATGGGCGAAGCCTTCCGGCTGGCGAAGGTCGAGATGGCTGCGGGCAACGACCGTGTCCGGATGCTGCGCGATCGCCTCTGGACTGGCCTGTCGAAGATCGACGAGGTCTACGTCAACGGCGACATGGAACGTCGCGTGCCGCACAACCTCAACGTCAGCTTCAACTTCGTCGAGGGCGAGAGCCTGATCATGGCGATCAAGGACATCGCCGTGTCGTCCGGCTCGGCCTGCACGTCGGCCTCCCTCGAACCCTCGTACGTGCTGCGCGCCCTCGGTCGCAGCGACGAGCTCGCCCACAGCTCGATCCGCTTCACCGTCGGACGCTTCACGACCGAGGAGGAGATCGATTACACGGTGGCGCTGGTGCAGCGCAAGATCGCGAAGCTGCGCGAGCTGTCGCCACTTTGGGAAATGCACCAGGAAGGCATCGACCTGGACACCGTCCAGTGGGCGGCGCACTAGGCAGGAGACCAGCATGGCATACAGCGACAAGGTACTGGATCACTACGAAAATCCCCGCAACGTCGGGTCCTTCGGCAAGGCCGAGGATGGCATCGGCACCGGCATGGTCGGCGCGCCGGCCTGCGGTGACGTGATGAAGCTGCAGATCAAGGTCGGCGCCGACGGCGTCATCGAGGATGCGAAGTTCAAGACCTACGGCTGCGGCTCGGCGATCGCATCGTCGTCGCTGGTCACCGAATGGGTGAAAGGCAAGACGCTCGACCAGGCGATGGAGATCCGCAATACGCAGATCGCCGAGGAACTCGCGCTGCCGCCGGTGAAGATCCACTGCTCGATCCTCGCCGAGGACGCGATCAAGGCGGCCGTCGCCGACTACAAGGCCCGGCACCAGGCGGGCAGCGAGGCTGCGCCCGCGCTGCGCGCCGCCGACTGACGCCATGGCGATCACGCTGACCGAAAACGCGGCCAGGCACGTCACGGCGTTCCTGGCGAAGCGCGGCAAGGGCGTCGGCCTGCGGCTGGGCGTGCGCACGTCGGGCTGCTCGGGGCTCGCCTACAAGCTCGAATACGCCGACGAGGTGCGGGCCGAGGACCGGGAATTCGAAAGCCACGGCGTCCGCGTCATCGTCGATCCCAAGAGCCTTCCGTATCTCGAAGGGCTGGAACTCGACTTCGCGAAGGAAGGGTTGAACGAGGGGTTCAAGTTCAACAACCCGAACGTCAAGGACCAATGCGGCTGCGGCGAGTCGTTTAACGTATAGTCGGCTCGGGAAGCGCGTCCCGCGCTCGCTGCAGCCTGCGCACCGGGTGCGGCGGCAGGTTGCCCGGGCTGCAGGTCCCGACCTCCGTTCCACGCGCGATTCGCGGCCGTCGAACGCCGCCGCGCGGCACCGCACGGCCCATCGTCGCTTGATGATCGAATTCACCCGCAACCATTTCGAGCTGTTCGGTCTGCCTGCGCGCTTTCGCGTCGACGCGGCAGATCTCGAGCGCGCCTACCGCGAACTGCAGCGAAACGTGCATCCGGACCGCTACGCCGGCGCGTCCGACCAGGAGAAGCGGCTGGCGCTGCAGGCGTCCGCGCGCGTCAACGAGGCCTACCGCACGCTGAAGGATCCGGTGGCGAGGGCCGAATACCTGCTGCGGCTTGCCGGCGTCGACGCGACGGCCGAGACCGATACGCGGCTCCCGGTCGATTTCCTGATGCGGCAGCTCGAGCGGCGCGAAGGCGCCGACGAGGCCCGCGCAGCCCACGACGAGCGCGCGCTGGCGGCGATCGTCGACGACGTGCGTGGCGAGGCCGCCGAACTTCTCGGTGTCGTGGAGCGCACGCTCGACGGCGACGACCGCGAGGTGGCGCGCATGCACGTGCGGGAACTGCGTTTCCTCGCCAAGCTCGGCGACGACCTCCGCGAGATGCAACTGGCCGAACTCGACCGATGACGCTGTTCCAGATATCCGAGCCGGGCGAATCGCCGCTGCCGCACGCGACCCGGCGCGCGGTCGGCATCGACCTCGGCACGACGAACTCGCTGGTCGCCACCGTGCGCAACGGTTCGCCGGTCGTGCTGCCCGACCGCGAGGGTCGCACGCTGCTGCCCTCGGTCGTGCGTTACGGCGAGGACGGCATCGCGGTCGGTCATGCGGCACTCGCCCGGGCGAGCGACGACCCGGGCAACACGATTGCGTCGGTCAAGCGGCTGATGGGGCGCGGCATCGGCGACCTCGCCGACGACCGGCGCTATCCGTACCGCCTGGTCGAGGGTGAGGGCATGGTCCGGCTCGCCACGCGCGCCGGGATCAAGTCGCCGGTCGAGGTCTCGGCCGAGGTCCTGAAGGTCCTGCGCCGGCGCGCCGAGGAGTCCCTGGGCGGGGCGATCGACGGTGCGGTCGTCACCGTGCCGGCCTACTTCGACGACGCCCAGCGCCAGGCCACCAAGGATGCGGCGAAGCTCGCCGGGCTGCCGGTGCTGCGGCTGCTCAATGAGCCGACGGCTGCCGCAATCGCCTACGGCCTCGACAATGCCGCGGAAGGGACCTACGCGGTCTTCGACCTGGGCGGCGGAACCTTCGACATCTCGATCCTCCGGCTTTCGCGCGGCGTGTTCGAGGTGCTCGCAACCAACGGCGACTCGGCGCTGGGCGGTGACGATTTCGACCATCGCGTGTTCTGCTGGGCGATCGAGGAGGCGGGACTGCCGCCGCTCGCGGCGCCCGATGCGCGGCGGCTGCTCACCCGGTCCCGCGAGGCAAAGGAGATGCTGACCGGCCACGATGCGGCGCCGATCAATGCGACGCTGGCGGACGGCACGCGCGTGGACCTTACGCTGGCCGCCGCGACGTTCACCGCGATCAGCCAGACGCTGGTTTCCAAGACCCTGGTTCCGGTCAGGCGCGCGCTGCGCGACGCGAGACTCGAGCCCTCGGACATCAAGGGCGTCGTGCTGGTCGGAGGCGCGACGCGCATGCCGCAGATCCGCCGCGCGGTCGCCGAATTCTTCGGGCAGCCCCCGCTCACCAACCTGAATCCCGACGAAGTCGTTGCGGTCGGTGCCGCGATCCAGGCGAACAA
The DNA here is from genome assembly GCA_035311025.1 of Casimicrobiaceae bacterium. Classification (GTDB taxonomy): domain Bacteria; phylum Pseudomonadota; class Gammaproteobacteria; order Burkholderiales; family Casimicrobiaceae; genus VBCG01. The sequence continues at coordinate 4,126 of DATGDG010000510.1, read as the reverse complement.
GCTGATCGGCAATCGCGAGCGCGACAACGACTGGCTGCTGCTCGACGTCATCCCGCTTTCGCTGGGCATCGAGACGATGGGCGGCCTCGCGGAGAAGATCGTTCCGCGCAACTCGACGATTCCGGTCGTACGCGCCCAGGATTTCACGACCTTCAAGGACGGCCAGACGGCGATGGCGCTGCACGTGGTCCAGGGCGAACGCGAGAAGGTCGCGGACTGCCGCTCGCTCGCGCGTTTCGAGCTGCACGGCATCCCGCCGATGGTGGCCGGGGCCGCGCGCATCCGCGTGTCCTTCGACGTCGACGCCGACGGCCTGCTGTCGGTCTCGGCGCGCGAGCAGACCACCGGCATCGAGGCGTCGATCACGGTCAAGCCCTCGTACGGCCTGACCGATGCCGAGATCGCGCGCATGCTCGAGGATTCGATCGCCCACGCCGCCGACGATGCCGGAGCGCGGGCGCTGGCCGAGACCCGCGTCGAGGCGGAGCGCATCGCCGTCGCCACCGAGAGTGCACTTGATGTCGATGGCGACATGCTCGACGTTCAGGAGCGGGCGGCGATCGACCGCGCCTTGGCGGAGGTACGGGCCGCCGTCTCGGGTGACGACCGGGCCGTGCTGTCGGCGGCGATCGATGCCCTGAACGCGGCGACGGCGGGCTTCGCCGCGCGCCGGATGAATCGCAGCGTTGCGCGCGTGCTCTCGGGGCGGCGCGTCGACGCGCTGGGTTAGCGTCCGTCCACATCGATGGAATGAGCGCGAACAGGCTGTCATGGTGAACCGATGACCGAGATCGTCGTACTTCCGCATCCCGAGTTCTGCCCGGAGGGCGCGACCTTCGAGGGCAAGCCCGGCGAATCGCTTCTCGACAACCTGCTCGAGCAGGGGATCGACGTCGAGCATGCCTGCGAGAAATCCTGCGCCTGCACGACCTGCCACGTGATCGTCCGCGAGGGTTTCGATTCGCTGCCCGAAGCCTCGGAAGACGAGGACGACCTGCTCGACCGCGCATGGGGCCTGACCCCGGTATCGAGGCTCTCCTGCCAGGCGATCGTCGGCGCTACGCGGCTGGTCGTCGAGATCCCGAGGTACACGATCAACTACGCGAAGGAGGGCAAGTGACCATGGGCATGACCCTCCGGGAGTGCGATCGATGAAGTGGACCGACTCACGCGAGATCGCGATCGCGCTGGTCGACGCCCATCCGGACGTCGATCCCGCGACGGTGCGCTTCACCGATCTCCACAACTGGGTGCGCGCGCTGCCGGGCTTCGACGACGACCCCAGGCACAGCGGCGAGAAGATCCTCGAGGCGATCCAGCAGGCATGGATCGACGAGTGCTGACGATCGGCCGCGCCCGGCGACCCTGACCGGTTGCACGGGCTTGCACCGCGCACTGCGCGCGGTTTCCGTGGCTCAGGCGAACAGATTGAGCACTGCGTCGAGTCCGCAGTGGTCGATCGCGTGCGTGGCCTGCGCGCGCACCTTGGGCTTGGCGCGGTAGGCCACCGACACGTCGGCTGCGGCGAGCATCGGCAGGTCGTTCGCGCCGTCTCCGATCGCGACCGCGATCCCGCCTTCGCCGCGGCAATGATCGGCGAGCCGCGAAAACACCGCGGCTTTGGCCTGGGCGTCGACGATGTCGCCGACGAGCCTGCCGGTCAGCCTGCCGTCGCGGATTTCCAGCACGTTCGCCAGCGTGCAGTCGATGCGCATCCGCGCCTGCAGCCGGTCGGTGAAGAACGTGAAGCCCCCGGACACCAGCAGCGTCCTCGCGCCGATCGTGCGCAGCGTCTCCAGCAAGCTCTCCGCCCCGGGCGACAGGCGCAGGCGCTCGTCGTAGACCCGCTCGAGGGCGTCGACCGGCAGCCCCTCGAGCAGCGCGACGCGCCGGGCGAGGCTTTCGCGGAACTCGATCTCGCCGCGCATCGCCGACGCGGTGATCGCCGCGACTTCGGGCTTGATGCCCATCATGTCGGCGATCTCGTCGATGCACTCGATCGTGATCAGCGTGGAGTCCATGTCCATCGCAACCAGCCGCACGCGGTCGAGCGTGCGCTCGCGCGGCACCTTCGCCCAGTCGCAGCGCGCGGCGGCGAGCGCCTCGGCGACGCCGTCGAGCTGCTGCGGTGCGCACAGCCGGACCGCCTCGCAGCGCGCGCGTGCCACCGGCTCGATGCCGTCGGCCTGTGTCAGCGCGAGCAGGACCTCGAGGTCCTCACGCGCCAGATGCTCGGCCTGGATGACCAGGTCGCAGCACGCTGCGGTGCCGCTTCCCGGCTTCCCCCTCACGACGCGCCGCCGCGCCGCGACTTGCGGGGGCGCGCAGGACGCTCGCGCGGGGGGCGGTCGCTGCGCCCGAGGGGCTGGACGTAGGTCGGGTGCGCGGCCCCCGGCGGTGCGGTGACCGGCGTGGGGGTCTCGGCGAGGGTGAAGTCGATCTTCGCCTGCTCGAGGTCGACGCGCGCGATCCTGACGTTGACGCGCCCGGCGAGCTGGAACACGCGTCCGCTGCGCTCCCCGATCAGCGCATGCCGGACGGCGTCGAAGTGGAAATAGTCGCGCGGCAGCTCGGTGACGTGGACGAGGCCGTCGATGTCGAGGCCGTCGAGGGTCACGAAGATGCCGAAACTCGCGACGCCACTGATCGTTCCCGGGAAAATCTCGCCGATCTTGTCGCTCATGTAGTTGCACTTGAGCCATTGCAGGACATCGCGCGAGGCATCGTCGGCGCGCCGCTCGGTCATCGAGCAGTGCACGCCCAGCTCGGCCCAGGACATGCCGCTTGGCGTGTAGCGCGTGCCGGCGAGCACGGCCCGGATCGCGCGATGGACCAGCAGGTCGGGATAGCGCCGGATCGGCGACGTGAAATGCGCGTAGGTCTCGTAGGCGAGGCCGAAATGGCCGACGTTGTCGGGGCTGTACTGCGCCTGCGCGAGCGAGCGCAGCAGCACCGTCTGCAGCAGCGCGAAGTCGGCCCGGCCGCCGATGCGATCGATCAGCGCAGCGTAATCGCGCGCCTGCGGCGAATCGCCGCCGGAGAGCGAGAGGCCCGAGCCACCGAGGAAGTCGCGCAGCGCGGCGAGCTTGTCCGGAGGCGGCGCCTCGTGCACGCGGTGCAGGGCCGGCTGCTCGTGTTCCTCGAGCAGCTTCGACGCGCAGACGTTGGCCGCCAGCATGCATTCCTCGATCAGGCGGTGCGCGTCGTTGCGCGGCGCGGGGACGATGCGGGCGATCCGGCCCTTCGCGTCGAACTCGATCGCGAGCTCCGGGGTGTCGAAATCGATCGCGCCGCGCCGTCCGCGCGCCGCGGCGAGCGCCCTGTAGAGCGCGTGCAGATGCAGGAGGTGCTCGCGCAGCGCGGGCGGCGCCGCGCCGGTCCTTGCGTTCGCGGCATCGGCCGTCAGCCACGCGTAGACCTGCGTGTAGGTGAGGCGCGCGCGCGAATGCATGACCGCCGGGTAGAACGTGTACGAGACGATCTCCCCCTGCGCGTCGATCCTCATGTCGCAGGCCATGCACAGCCGGTCGACGTCGGGCTTGAGCGAGCACAACTCGTTCGACAGCGCCTCGGGCAGCATCGGGATCACGCGGCGCGGGAAGTACACCGAGGTCCCGCGCTCGCGCGCGTCGCCGTCGAGCGCATCCCCGTCGCGGACGTAATGCGAGACGTCCGCGATCGCGACGATCAGCCTCCAGCCGTCGCCGTCGGGCTCGCAGTAGACGGCGTCGTCGAAGTCCTTGGCGCTCTCGCCGTCGATGGTCACCAGCGGCAGCCCGGTCAGGTCGCTGCGGCCCCTGCGGTCGGCCGGGCGTATGGCCTCCGGCAGGCGCGCGGCCTGCCGCTGCGCCGCGGCGCTCCACTCGAAAGGCAGCGCGTGCTTGCGCAGGGCGATCTCGATCTCGATGCCGGGATCGGTCGCGCTGCCGAGGATCTCCTTCACCCGGACGATCGCCTCGCGATGGGCGCTCGGCGGCTCGACGATCTCGACGACCACGACCTGCCCGGCCTGCGCGCCGTTGCGCCCGTCCGGCGGAACGATCAGGTCCTGGTTGATCCGGCGGTTCTCCGCCTCGACGAACCAGACGCCTCGCTCCTCATGGATGCGGCCGACGACCTCGTGGTT
>DATGDG010000509.1:0-4576 GCA_035311025.1 Casimicrobiaceae bacterium | reverse complement strand
GCTTGATGGTCATCGCCTGCGAGTGGCAGCGCATGGCGCCCACGCGCACGCAGATCGACTCGACCGGAATCGGGTTGCGCGCGAGGCCGAGGATCTTGTTGGTCTCGGCGCCGCCTTTCCATTCCTCGCGGCTCATGCCGTTGCCGAGGTCCTTGTCGATCCAGGGGATCAGGCTGCCGGCCAGCGGCACGCCGAAGTGCTCGGTGGGGAAGCGCTCGTCGCGCAGGATCCCCGCCACCTCGCGGTCGATGTCGAGGATCGACGACGACGGATCGTCCAGCAGCGGCTTTGCCGCCAGATGCGCCTCCCCCATCTGCTGCAGCAGCTCGCGCATGTTCTGCGCGCCGGCACCGGAAGCGGCCTGGTAGGTCATGCAGGTCATCCATTCGACCAGGCCTTGCCGGAACAGGCCGGCCAGCGCCATCAGCATCAGGCTGACCGTGCAGTTGCCGCCGATGAAATTGCGCCCGCCCGCGGCGAGCGAGCGATCGATGACTTCGCGATTGACCGGATCGAGGACGATCACGGCGTCGTCCTGCATCCGCAGCGCGGAAGCCGCGTCGATCCAGTGGCCGCGGTAGCCCGCCTCGCGCAGCCGCGGGTACATCGCATGGGTCCAGTCGCCGCCCTGGCAGGTCACGATGGCGTCGATGTCGCCGAAGGCCTTCGGGTCGTTCGCGTCGCGCAGCGTCGGAACCGCCTTGCCGATCGCGGGCCCCTTGCCGCCCGCGGCGGAGGTCGAGAAGAACACCGGCTCGATCGAATCGAAATCGCGCTCCTCCAGCATGCGCTGCATGAGCACCGATCCCACCATCCCGCGCCAACCGACAAATCCGACCCGCATCATCGACTCCCGCGTCCGCTCTCGTTCAGCATTTCCGTGTCATCGGGCGCGCAGCGCCGAGACGACCGCGTCTCCCATCGCGCGCGTGCCCACCACCGCCTCGCCGGGCTGCGCGATGTCCGCCGTCCGCAGTCCCTGCCGCAGGGCATCGCGCACGGCGGCCTCGATGCGGTCCGCGACGTCGGCGCGCGCAAACGTGTGGCGGAACATCATCGCCAGCGACAGGATCGTCGCCAGCGGATTCGCGACGTCCTTGCCCGCGATGTCCGGTGCCGAACCGTGGATCGGCTCGTAGAGGCCCTTGCCCTTGGCATCGAGCGACGCCGAGGGCAGCATGCCGATCGACCCCGCGAGCATCGAGGCTTCGTCGGAGAGGATGTCACCGAACAGGTTGCCGGTGACGATGGTGTCGAAGCCCTTGGGATTGCGCACGAGTTGCATCGCCGCGTTGTCGACGTACATGTGCGACAGCGCAACGTCCGGATACTCGCCCGCGAGGCGGGTCACGACCTCGCGCCACAGGATCGACGTGTCGAGCACGTTCGCCTTGTCGACCGACGTCAGCTTGCGCCCGCGCTTGCGCGCGGTCTCGAAACCGACCCGACCGATGCGCTCGATTTCTGGCACCGAGTAGCGCATGGTGTCGAAACCCTCGTCGTCGCCGGCTGCGGTCTTGCGGCGGCCGCGGGGCTCGCCGAAATAGATGTCGCCGGTCAGCTCGCGAACGATCACGATGTCGAGTCCCGCGACGACCTCGGGTTTCAGCGTCGAGGCGGCGGCAAGCTCCGGATAGAGCAGTGCCGGGCGCAGGTTCGCGAACAGCGAGAGCGCCTTGCGGATCCCGAGGATCCCCTGCTCGGGACGCATCTCTCGCGGCAGCGTGTCGTAGCGCGGGCCGCCGACGGCACCGAGCAGCACGGCGTCGGCCGCTCGCGCGAGCGCGAGCGTGGCCTCCGGTAGCGGATGGCGCGCAGCATCGTAGCCCGCCCCCCCGATCGGCGCGGTCTCGGTCTCGATTGCGAGGCCCTGCTCGCGCAGCACCGCGAGCACCTTCTGCGCCTCGTCGACGATCTCGGTCCCGATGCCGTCACCGGGGAGGATCGCGATTTTCATGGGTTGACGGCGCGCCGGGCTCGGGATCTCCGCCGTGCGCACCACGCTCCGTGGTCAGGCAAGCCAGGGTTGATCGTAGAGCCGCCGCGCCTCGAATTCGCCAATCTCGTCGGCGTGCTGCAGCGTGAGCCCGATGTCGTCCCATCCGTTCAACAGGCAGCGCTTGCGGAACGGATCGGCCTCGAAACCGAAGACGAGGCTGCCGTCCGCCGTGGCGACGGTCTGGCGTTCGAGGTCGATCGTCAGCGTGTAGCCGGGAAACACCGCGACGTCGGCGAACAAGCGGTCGACTTCGAGCTCGGCGAGGACGATCGGCAGCAGGCCGTTCTTGAAACAGTTGTTGAAGAAGATGTCCGCGTAGGACGGCGCGATCAATGCGCGGAACCCGTAATCGGCGAGCGCCCAGGGGGCGTGCTCGCGCGAGCTGCCGCAGCCGAAGTTCTGCCGGGCGAGCAGGATCGAGGCGCCCTTGTAGCGGTCCTGGTTGAGCACGAAGTCGGGATTCGGATGCCGGGTCGCGGGATCCATGCCCGGCTCGCCGCGGTCGGTGTAGCGCCAGGCGTCGAACAGGTTCGGCCCGAAGCCCGATCGCTTGATCGACTTCAGGAACTGCTTGGGGATGATCGCGTCGGTGTCGACGTTCGCCCGGTCGAGCGGTGCGACGAGGCCCGTGTGTACGCGAAAAGGCTGCATGGAGATATCGATCCTGTCTACTTGGCCTGCTGCGCCGCCTTCTCGACCGCAGCCCCGGCGGCCTTGACGTCCTTGCCTGCGCCTTCGATCGTGTTGCACCCGGCGAGGCCGAGAACCAGGCCGGCGAGTGCAGTGACTGCAATGAGTGTCTTCATCATCGGGCTCCTCTGCCTCCAGTTTCCCTTGCTGTGCGCCGCTAGTAGATCCGGCGCACGTCGACGAAATGGCCGGCGATCGCGGCCGCCGCCGCCATCGCGGGACTCACCAGGTGCGTGCGGCCCCCGGCACCCTGCCGCCCCTCGAAATTGCGGTTCGAAGTCGATGCGCAGCGCTCGCCCGGCTCGAGCCGGTCGTCGTTCATCGCCAGGCACATCGAGCAACCGGGCTCGCGCCATTCGAAACCGGCGTCGCGGAAGGTCCGGTCGAGTCCCTCGGCCTCGGCCTGCGCCTTCACGAGCCCGGAGCCGGGAACGACCATCGCGAGCTTCACGCTGCCGGCCACGTGGCGGCCACGGACGACGCCCGCGGCTTCGCGCAGGTCCTCGATCCGCGAGTTCGTGCACGAACCGATGAACACCTTGTCGATGCGGATGTCGGTGATCGGAACGTTGGGCGTGAGGCCCATGTAGTCGAGCGCCCGCGCGATGCCTTCGCGCCGCTCGGCATTGCGCTCGCGGTCGGGATCCGGAACGCGGTCCTCGATCGAGACGACCATTTCCGGCGAGGTTCCCCAGGTGACCTGCGGGCGCAGCGTCGAGGCGTCGATCACGTGCGTCGTGTCGAATTTCGCACCCGGATCGCTGGCGAGCGTGCGCCAGTGCTCGACGGCGCGCGGCCACAGGTCCCCCGCCGGCGCGAACGGACGTCCTTTCAGGTACTCGATCGTCGTGTCGTCGACGGCGACCATGCCGGCGCGCGCGCCGGCCTCGATCGCCATGTTGCACATGGTCATCCGGCTTTCCATCGACAGCGCCCGCACCGCCTCGCCGGCGAATTCGATCGCGTGGCCCGTGCCCCCCGCAGTGCCGATCCTGCCGATGATCGACAGCACCAGGTCCTTCGCGGTCACGCCGCGCGGAAGCCTGCCGTCGACGCGGACCAGCATCGATTTCGACTTCTTCATCAGCAGGCACTGGGTCGCGAGCACGTGCTCGACCTCGGAGGTGCCGATGCCGAAAGCGAGTGCCGCGAAGGCACCGTGGGTGCTGGTGTGCGAGTCGCCGCAGACGACGGTCATGCCGGGGAGCGTCGCCCCCGATTCGGGCCCGATCACGTGAACGATGCCCTGGCGCCGGTCGCGGAACGGGTAGTAGGCCTTGGCGCCGAATGCCGCGATGTTGGCGTCGAGTGTCTCGACCTGGGTGCGCGAGATCGGGTCGCGGATGCCTTCGTCCCAGTGCGCGGTCGGCGTGTTGTGGTCGGCGGTCGCGACGATCGACGCGACGCGCCAGGGCTTGCGCCCTGCCAGGCGCAGGCCTTCGTAGGCCTGGGGGCTCGTCACTTCGTGGACCAGGTGTCGGTCGATGTAGACGAGCGCAGTCCCGTCGCCCTCCTCGCGGACGACGTGGCTGTCCCACAGCTTGTCATAAAGCGTTCTGGCGGGCATGTGCGAAGGCGCGGGGCCTCGGGGCGTAAGAGCCGGATGCTGATTCTACCGGGTTGGGGTGGGCGCTCCGGCGCGTCGGCTTGACGCGCGCACCTGCGCGTCGCCCTGGCGTCGGGCGAAGCGCATCTGCGCGCTCGGTGCCTGGAAGTTCTCCACCCTGCCTCGGACGGTGGGCGAGCCTAGGCCGAGGGCGCAGCCGCGATCGGAATGCGCCGCTCCTCGACCGCGTGGCAGGCGACCATCGCCCCGGATGACGCGAGTGCGAGCTGCGGCACTTCGGCGCGGCAGCGATCGTTCGCATGCGGACAGCGCGGATGGAA
>DATGDG010000508.1:0-6195 GCA_035311025.1 Casimicrobiaceae bacterium | reverse complement strand
AGGACCCCGAAAATCCGGGACGCACCACGTTTTCCCGGTGCGTCACCGCAATCGTGGTACATCCCTGATTCTCCACGGCCGAATGGCGCGTGGAATAATGTCGCGATACCCGCCTCCTGGAGCATCGATGCGCTTCGACGGATCGCCGACCTACGTCGCCACCCCCGACCTCAAGCTCGCAGTCAACGCAGCGCTCGCGCTCGAGCGCCCGCTGCTCGTCAAGGGCGAGCCGGGAACGGGCAAGACCCTGCTCGCGGAGGAGATCGCGCGCGCGCTCGGCCGGCCGCTCTTCCAGTGGCATGTCAAGTCGACGACCAAGGCACAGCAGGGCCTCTACGAATACGATGCCGTGTCGCGGCTGCGCGATTCGCAGCTCGGGGACGATCGTGTCGCCGACATCGCGAACTACATCCGGCGCGGCGTGCTGTGGGAGGCGTTCGAGAGCGACGTCCCCGCCGTCGTGCTGATCGACGAGATCGACAAGGCGGACATCGAGTTCCCGAACGACCTGCTGCGCGAGCTCGACCGGATGGAGTTCCACGTCTACGAGACGCAGCGAACGGTCGCCGCGAGGCACCGGCCGCTGGTCGTCATCACGTCGAACAACGAGAAGGAGCTTCCCGATGCGTTCCTGCGCCGCTGCTTCTTCCACTACATCCGCTTCCCGGATCGCGAGACGATGACCGAGATCGTCGCCGTGCATTTCCCCGGGCTCAAGAAGGCGCTGCTCGCCGAGGCGCTCGAGGTCTTCTTCGGCCTGCGCGAGGTGCCGGGCCTCAAGAAGAAGCCCTCGACTTCCGAGCTTCTCGACTGGCTGAAGCTGCTGCTCGCGGAGGACATTCCGCCCGAAGCGCTGAAGAGCAACGATCGCAAGGCGGTCATTCCACCGCTGCACGGTGCGCTGCTCAAGAACGAGCAGGACGTGCACCTGTTCGAGCGTGTGGCATTCATGGCAAGGGCGGGTCGGTGACCGGGCGTTTCATCGAGCCCGTGACCTTGAGCGCGACCCATGCGCGCCTCGAGCCGCTCGCCCGCGGCCATCTCGACGGCATCCGCCGCGCGACCGAGGACGGCGAACTTTGGAAGCTCTGGTACACATCGGTCCCGGCGCCCGACCGGACCGAGGCATGGATGGACGTCGCGCTCGACATGCGCGAGCGCCTGGGGGCGATGCCCTTCGCGGTGATCGACGCGGCGAGCGGCGAAGTCGTCGGCAGCACCCGCTACTTCAACGTCGACGCGCAGAACCGCCGGCTCGAGATCGGTCACACCTGGTATGCGAAGCGGGCGCAGCGGACCGCGGTCAATACCGAATGCAAGCTGCTTCTGCTGACCCATGCCTTCGAGTCGCTCGACTGCATCGCCGTGGAATTCCGCACGCACTGGCTCAACTTTGCCTCGCGCGCCGCGATCGCGCGGCTCGGCGCCAGGCAGGATGGCGTGCTGCGCAACCACCAGCTGATGCCCGACGGCAGCCGGCGCGACACCGTCGTCTTCAGCATCCTCGACAGCGAGTGGCCCGCGGTCAGGACCCACCTGAATTTCCTCATCGAACGAGCGCTGAGCGCGCCGATGGCTCGCGAACCGCGCCATCGCCCCTGACCCACGATGCTGGTCGACTTCTTCCTGCACCTCAAGTCGTTCCGGCTGCCGGTGTCGACGCGCGAATTCCTGACGCTGCTCGAGGCCCTCGATGCGCGTGTCGTGTCGGGCTCGATCGACGATTTCTACGTCCTCGCGCGCGCCTGTCTCGTCAAGGACGAGCAGCATTTCGACCGCTTCGACCTCGCTTTCGGCGCATATTTCAACGGGGTCGAGGCGCTGCTCGACGCCCGCGCCGACATTCCTGAAGACTGGCTGCGCAGGGATTTCATCCGCAGCCTGTCGGAGGAGGAGCGGCGCGCGATCGAGGCGCTGGGCGGGCTCGACAAGCTGATGGAGACGTTCAGGCAGCGGCTCGCCGAGCAGCGCGAGCGGCACCAGGGCGGAAGCAAGTGGATCGGCACCGGCGGCACGAGTCCGTTCGGCGCGTACGGGTACAACCCGGAAGGCGTGCGCATCGGACACGAGGGGAGCGGCTCCCGGTCCGCGGTCAAGATCTGGGACGAGCGGACCTTCCGCAATCTCGACGGCGACGTCGAGCTCAACACCCGCAACATCAAGGTTGCGCTGCGCAGGTTGCGGCGTTTCGCGCGCGAAGGCGTTCCCGAGGAACTCGATCTCGACGGCACGATCTCCGGCACGGCGCGCAATGCCGGCCGGCTCGACCTGAAGCTGCAGCCCGAGCGGCGCAATCGCGTCAAGGTCCTGCTGTTCCTCGACGTCGGCGGATCGATGGATCCCCACGTCGAGGCCTGCGAGGAGCTGTTCTCGGCGGCAAGGTCGGAGTTCCGCCACCTCGAGCACTTCTATTTCCACAACTGCATCTACGACCACGTCTGGCGCGACAACCTGCGTCGCCGCGACGAGCGCTACAGCACCCTCGACCTGCTGCACACCTATGGCCCCGACTGGAAGGTGATCATCGTCGGAGATGCCGCGATGAGCCCCTACGAGCTGACGGCGATCGACGGCAGCGTCGAGTACCGGAACCTGGAGCCCGGGCTCGCGTGGCTTTCGCGGATCTTCGCCCATTTCCGGAAGGTGGTCTGGTGGAATCCGGAACCCGAGCGGACCTGGGAGTACACGCGCACGACGCAGATGATCGCGCAGGCGCTGGGCCCGCGCATGTTTCCGCTGACGCTGCGCGGCGTCGGGCAGGGGATCGACGCGCTGCGGCACTGAGGTTGCATCGCCCCCGCCGGCACGCGGGCGAGACGCTCAGGCGGGCCGCGTGCGCCCGAGCAGGAACAGCTTCAGCAGGTCGTTGACGCCCAGCGAAAGGATCCCGGCGCAGGCGAAGATCAGCGCGATCCACGCCGGGGGCAGCGGACGCAGTTCGGCGAAGCCGAAGACGCCGATCGCCATCCCGACGAGCGCATCGGCGCCGAGCGCGACGAGCATCGGCGTGCTGGGACGTGAGCGCCAGAACGCGCGCCGCTCGCGGATCGACAGGATCGAGAATCCCGAGAAGAAGAGCAGCGTCTCGAACGCGAAGGTCTGCAGCCGGCCGGGTGCCGAAACGAGACCGAACCGGTACCAGCCCCAGGCGAGCAGCGCGAGGGCCTCGACCAGCATCGCGATGCCGATGACGAGGGCAATGCGCGCGAGCGGACCCACGTTCCAGGTTTCGGGCGCCTGCGAAGGTCGAACCCGGTCGGTGGCCAGCGAGATCTTGACGAAGTCGGTCATGAACACCAGCAGCACCATGCCCAGCGCCGAGATGACGAACTTTCCGGTGACGAGGAAGGCGACGACGACGAAACCCGCCTTGAGCACGGTGCTGCTCACCTTGTTGACGATCCACGTCAGCACCCGCTGGTAGATGCCGCGGCCGTTCTTCACGAGGTCGACGATGTCGACCAGACCCTCGGTCGTCAGCACGGCACTCGCCGCGCCCTTCGCGACGTCGGTGGCGCCGCTGACGGCGATGCCCACCTCGGCCTGCCGCAGCGCGGGCGCATCGTTGACGCCGTCGCCGGTCATCCCCACGACGTGGCCCGCCGCCTGCAGGCGCTTCACGACCTCGAACTTGTCCTCGGGAAGCACCTCGGCGAAGCCATCGGCGCGGCTCGCGAGATCGGCCGCACGTGCGTCCGCGTCCGGGCCGGTCGCGCGCAGATCGGGGGCGCGGACGATCGTGCCGAGCCCCAGCCGCCGCGCGATCTCGCTCGCGACCGGCAAGGCGTCGCCGGTCAGCATCTTGACTCGGATGCCCAGCGCGCGAAGTTCGCCGATCAGGCGCGCAGAATCGGGCCGCGGCGGATCCTGAAGGTAGGCGAGCCCGACCAGTTGCAGCGGCGAGTCGCCCTCTGCGCGCGCAACGGCAAGGACCCGCGCTCCGGACGCGATCCGGGCGCTCGCCTGCGCCTCGAGCGCGCCGATCGCCGCCGGATCGAAGCCCGCCAGCGCCGCGACGGTCCGCAGCGCGCCCTTGACCGCGCGGACCCTGCCTGCGTCCGTCTCGACGACTGCCTCGGTGCGTCGCGTCGCGGCCGAGAACGGCTCGAACGAGACGACGCGCGCCGAGGCGTCGACGAGGCCGCGGTCCTTCGCGGCGCGCAGGAAAGCGATGTCGATCGGATCCTCGTTCGCCTCGTTCGACGCCAGCGCGCCGGCGCCGATCACGTCGGCCTCCGCAAAACCGGATTGCGGCAGCGTGCCTTCGAAGCTCAGGCGATTTTGCGTCAGCGTGCCGGTCTTGTCGGCGCAAAGGACGTCCATCGTGGCCGCGTCCTCGATCGCCGAGAGCCTCGCGATCAGCACGCCGCTGCGGGCGAGCTCCATCGATCCGAGCGCCATGCTGACGCTGAACATCACCGGCAGCGCGACCGGGACCGCGCTCATCAGGACGACCAGCGCGATGGGGATCGTCTCGGCCAGCGGCAGCCCGCGGACCACCGACACGACCAGGGTGACGGCGACCAGCGTGCCGACGACGGCCAGCAGCCAGCGCACGAGCCGGGAGACGACTTCCTCGACGTGCAGTTTCGGGCGGGCGCTCTGGACGAGCTGCGTCGTCTTTCCGAAGTAGGTCCGCACGCCGGTCGCCGTGACGACGGCGTTTGCTTCGCCGCGGCGGGCGATCGATCCGGAGTAGACGGTGTCGTCCGCGCTCCTGGCGGCCTCGCGCGATTCGCCGGTCAGTGCCGACTGGTCGACCTGCAGCGTGCCGGCGATGAGCTGCACGTCGGCCGGGACGAAATCACCCGCGCGCACCCGGACGACGTCGCCCCGGACCAGCATCCGCGCCGGCAGCGTGCTCCAGGCGCCGTCGCGAAGCACCCGTGCCGTCACGTCGAGCTTGCGCCGCAGCGCCGCGACGGCCGCCGAGGCCTTCTGTTCCTCGAGGAAGCTCAGGATTGCATTGACGACGAGCAGCGCCAGCGCGACCGCGAGATCGGCGTCCTTGTGGAGGATGAGGGAGAGCAGCGCGATCAGCTCGATCATCCACGCGGAGAGGCCCCAGAACTTGCGCCCAAACCGCAGCAGCGGATGCGATTTCTCTTCCGGAACGTCGTTGGGGCCGTCGGCTGCGAGGCGGGCCGCTGCCGTGGCCGACGAAAGGCCGCCATCGAGGCTCGATCCGAGGTCGCGCAGCGTCGTCGCCGCAGGCTGCGTCACGGTCGTCGCCGCAGGTGCCGGGGCCGGCGGCTCGCGCCGCGGTTGCGCGGTTTCAGCCGAAGCGCGAGAGCAGTTCCGCGACCTGTTTGGCGTGTTCCCGGCGCGCGCTCGCCTTTGCCGGCAGGTCTTCGCGGATCATGCAGGAGATCATCTCGTAGAAGGTGCGGTCGAGGGCCTTGCGTGCCGCAGCGAGCTGGAGCGCGATGTCCTGGCAGCGCGCGTCCTCGGCAATCATCCTGCGCACTCCTCGAACCTGCCCTTCGACGCGCGCAAGGCGTGCGTCGAGCGCCCGCTTGGCCGTTTCGTCGTGGAATACTGGTGGCTTCATCTACGCGTGCCCCGTAGGCCAATTCGATCGGCGGACTATACACCGGGAGGTAGGAGTCGTGCATTGGCGCTTTGGAGACACTCTGCGCGGTCCCTGCCAGCCCGTCGGCAAATCCCGGGTGCGGCCCCTTGCGCCTACCCGGGGAGAGTATTAGCATTTTCTAATTAAACCATTCCGTGCCCATGGGCATGTCCAGGAGGAACCGATGTCAGCAATGCCCGACACCCTCGACCGGGTGGATCCCGCCCTGCTCGAGAAGCTGATCAGCGAGCGCATCGACGCGCTGCTGCCGCAGAAGCTCGAGGCGGTGCTCGCCGAGCGCGAGGCCGCCAGGACCCCGTCGATGACCATCATCGCGACCAAGGGAACGCTCGACTGGGCCTACCCGCCGTTCATCCTCGCGTCGACTGCAGCGGCGCTCGGCTGGAACGTCGCGATCTTCTTCACGTTCTACGGCCTCGAGCTGCTGCGCAAGGACATGAAGAAGCTGAAGGTGAGTCCGCTGGGCAATCCGGCAATGCCGATGAAGATGCCGGTGGGCCCGGCGTGGTTCAGGTCGATCCGCTGGAACATCCCGAACGTCGTCCAGTCGATGGTGCCCCGCTACGAGGCATTCGCGACGAGGATGATGAGGAAGACGATAC
>DATGDG010000507.1:0-4509 GCA_035311025.1 Casimicrobiaceae bacterium | reverse complement strand
ACCACGCTCGACGAATACCGCAAGTACGTCGAGAAGGACGCCGCGCTCGAGCGGCGCTTCCAGAAAGTCATGGTCGAGGAGCCGTCGGTGGAGGCGACCATCGCGATCCTGCGCGGGCTTCAGGAGCGCTATGAGATCCATCACGGCGTGGAGATCACCGACCCGGCGATCGTCGCCGCGGCGGAGCTCTCGCACCGCTACATCACCGACCGTTTTCTGCCCGACAAGGCGATCGACCTGATCGACGAGGCCGGTGCGCGGATCAAGATGGAGATCGACTCCAAGCCGGAGGCGATGGATCGGCTCGACCGCCGCATCATCCAGCTCAAGATCGAGCGCGAGGCGGTGAAGAAGGAGAAGGACGAAGCCTCGAAGAAGCGCCTCGCGGCGATCGAGGACGAGATCAAGCGCCTCGAGCGCGAATACGCCGACCTCGACGAGGTGTGGAAGGCGGAGAAGGCGCAGGTCGCCGGCAGCCAGCACATCAAGGAAGAGATCGACAAGATCAAGCTGCAGATGGACGACGCCAGGCGCAAGGGCGACTGGCAGAAGATGTCCGAGCTGCAGTACGGCAAGCTGCCTCAGCTCGAAGCCCAGCTCAAGAAGGCCGACAAGACGCTGGCTGCCGAGACCGCGAACAAGCCGCAGCTGCTGCGCACCCAAGTCGGTGCCGAGGAGATCGCCGAAGTCGTCTCGCGCGCCACCGGCATCCCGGTGTCGAAGATGATGCAGGGCGAGCGCGACAAGCTGCTGAAGATGGAAGACCGCCTGCACCAGCGCGTGATCGGCCAGAACGAGGCGGTGCGCCTCGTCTCCGACGCGATCCGTCGCTCGCGCTCGGGCCTGGCCGATCCGAACCGCCCCTACGGCTCGTTCCTGTTCCTGGGACCGACCGGCGTGGGCAAGACCGAGCTCACCAAGGCGCTCGCCGAATTCCTGTTCGACACCGATCAGGCGATGGTCCGCATCGACATGTCGGAGTTCATGGAGAAGCACTCGGTCGCGCGGCTGATCGGCGCGCCACCGGGCTACGTCGGCTACGAGGAGGGCGGGTACCTGACCGAGGCCGTGCGTCGCAAGCCGTACGCGGTGATCCTGTTCGACGAGATCGAGAAGGCGCACCCCGACGTCTTCAACGTGCTGCTGCAGGTGCTCGACGACGGTCGCCTGACCGACGGGCAGGGGCGCACCGTCGACTTCCGCAACACCGTGATCGTGATGACGTCGAACCTCGCGTCGCACCGGATCCAGGAGATGACCAGCGAAGGCACGGATCCGGGGGCGATCAAGGTCGCGGTGATGGCTGAGGTCAAGGCGCACTTCCGCCCCGAGTTCGTCAACCGGATCGACGAGATCGTCGTCTTCCATCCGCTCGCCCAGACGCAGATCGCAAGCATCGCGCGCGTCCAGCTGCACGGGCTGGAGCAGCGCCTGGCCAAGCTCGAGATCGGGCTCGACGTCAGCGAGGCGGCGCTCGAGGCGGTGTCGCAGGCGGGCTTCGATCCGGTCTACGGCGCGCGGCCGCTGAAGCGCGCGATCCAGCAGCAGATCGAGAATCCGCTGGCGAAGGAGATCCTCGGTGGCCACTTCGCTGCCGGCGACACCGTGCACGTGATCGCGAAGGATGGCCAGATCGCCTTCCGGAAGTAGCGATCGGAACACGCTCCCATGAAGCAGTCCCCGGACCCGGTCCGGGGACCCTTCCGGTCGCCGGGACCAGGGGCGCGCCGGCTTCCGTGCCGAGCGCGGGGGGCAGAAGTCAGAAGTAGGGCACGGTGCGGCGTCGGGGCGCCTGCAGCCACGCCGCGAGAGCGCCGACGAGGCGCGAGCTGCCGCCCCTCCGGGCGGGCAGCCTGATCGGCCCCGCGGCGTGCGGCGCGACGATGCAGAACGTCGCGCCGCCATGGGCTTCGATGACGGTGTCGCCGCCCCGTTCGACGGCCCAGTCGTCCCCCGTCCGCAACACGATGTCCTGCGGGTTCTTGTCCTGCGTCACCCACAGCGTCCCGCGCGTGACCCGCAGGGTCGCGCCGCGGATGTCGGAGAGCGTGATCGCCTCGCGCGAGCCGAGGCGCACGACGGTTCCGGTTTCGAAGCAGGCCATGGCGAAGCTCCTTTCCCATGCGTATCATTCATCCCGGCGTCCGCGGCGCGCGACGCGCGCCGGGTCCCGGTGACGGGAATTCTGCGGAGTCCGTCGCTGCCGCTCAAACGCTGATTCGGAATGCCTTGCATGCGCTGCAGGAATGCATAGGACCCTGCGCAGTCTGCCGTCGCTGGACTTCCTTCGCGGTTTCGAGGCCGCGGGCCGCAGGCTTTCGTTCACGCTCGCGGCGCAGGAGCTGTTCGTCACCCAGTCCGCGCTGTCGAGGCAGATCAAGGCGCTCGAGGATGCGCTGGGCGTGGCCCTGTTCGAACGGCGTCACCGCGCGCTTGCGCTGACGGTGGCCGGCGCCGCTTTCCACCGGTCGATCACCGAGGCGCTCGATGCGCTGGCATCGGCCGCCGAGCGGACGCGCGGCGGCGCCCGCTCGCCCGGCCTCACGCTGTCGACGACGGTGTCGTTCGCATCGCTGTGGATGATCCCGCGGCTGGCGTCGTTCCGCGCCGCCCATCCCGAGGTCGAGGTCTACGTGTCGGCCGACGACCGCGTCGTCGATCTGGCGCGCGGCGACGTCGACATCGCCGTGCGCTACCTCCCCGATGCCGCCGCGCCGGCGAATGCGCTGCGCCTGTTCGGCGACCGGATGACCCCGGTGGCGAGTCCGAAGATCGTGCGCGGCAAGGAGCCGCTGCGCGCGCCGGCCGATCTCGCCCGCCACGTGCTGCTGCATTTCGACGAACCGGAAGGGCGCACGCCGTGGCTCGACTGGAGAAGCTGGCTCGCATCGAACGGCGAACCCGGACTCCGATCGGCGGGGTCGCTGCGGTTTCGCCTGTACGACCAGGTGATCCAGGCGGCCGTCGGGGGGCAGGGCGTCGCGCTGGGCCGCCTGCCGATGATCGCCGCGCATGTGAAAGACGGGAGGCTGGTCGCGCCGTTCGCCCGCAAGTACGAGTCGGCGCGCGGCTATTTCGTGATCGCCGCGCCGCGTGCCCGCGAGCGCGACGACGTGGACGCGTTCCTGCGCTGGATTGGCGCCGAGGCGGCGCGCGAGTGCGCGGCGTCGGGCGCCGGGGCGCGCCGGGCGCGCAACCGGAAATCCGCGCGCTGACCCTGCGCTAAACCACGGAACCCCGAAACCCCCAAAACCGCGCGCCGACCTCGGGCAACCGCCGAATCACCCGCAGACCCTCACCGCCGACGAGCCCGCGATGCCCGCCATCGAAACTGATCCCTCACCCTCGCCCTGGGTCGAGCGCCACGCGCATCTCGTTCCCGCCGGCGCGCGCCTGCTCGACATTGCAGCAGGGCGCGGACGTCATTCGCGCCTGTTTGCATCGCGCAGCGCGCAGGTCGTCGCCGTCGATCGCGATGCCGCAGCGCTCGCTGCGCTGGAGGGCGTCCCGGGCGTGCGCACGCTCGTCGCCGACCTGGAGGCGGGCCCGTGGCCCTTTGCGGACCGAAGCTTCGATGCGATTGTCGTCACCCACTACCTGCACCGCCCGCTGATCGACACCCTGGTCGCGGCGCTGGCGCCTGACGGCGCGCTGATCTACGAGACCTTCGCGGCGGGCAACGAGCGTTACGGCCGTCCGTCGAAACCCGACTTCCTGCTCGCCCCCGGCGAGTTGCTCGAGGGCGTCAGGGGACGCCTCACCGTCGTCGCGTTCGAGCAGGGCGAAATCCGCTCGCCCCGTCCTGCCGTCGTGCAGCGGATCGCCGCGGTGGGCATGGCGCGCGCCTGGCCGCCGCCGCTTTCGCGCTGAGCGAATTTCGCAGCGGCGCGCGGGGAGTCCCGTAGAGGAATCGCGGCGAAAGCGCCCTGCCGTTCGGCGGGAACGGCATTAATTCCGAAGTCAACAATCCATCGCTTGATCGTCGTCAAATCATGGCGATCGCATACGCCTATGCTCGGCTTGTGTGCTTCGAGGGAGAAGCACGGTCGAGAGCAGCGGACGCGGCAGCATGTGCTCGCGGACCGACCGCTCATTCAGACACGGAGACGAATAATGAAACGCAATGCAATCTGGAATGCCGTCGCGATGGCCGTCGGCTTGTTGTGTGCCACAACCTTCGCGGCCCAGGTCGCGCTCGCGGCAGGTGGTCCCGGTGGTGGCGGTGGCGGTGGCGGTGGCGGTGGCGGCGGCGGTGGTGGTGGTGGTGGTGGTGGCGGTGGTGGTGGTGGTGGCGAAACAGCGGCTGGGAGCAATCTGTCGTTCCCGGTGATCTTCTCCGACGGTGTCGGTCCGAGCGGATTCCCGCAGGACGGTGCGTGGCGCTTCGCCTCGATCGGCGATCCGACGACCCAGTGCATTGGCGAGGCCGGCGTGGCTGCCGGTGAAGCGGTCCTTCCGGGGACGCTTTGTTATTACGGCCGCCATGTCTCGGTGGTGTCGGAGACCGGT
>DATGDG010000506.1:0-8270 GCA_035311025.1 Casimicrobiaceae bacterium | reverse complement strand
GCATTTCCTGAATCTCGCACTTGCCATCGCGATGGTCGGTTTCGGCGTGTGGTTCTTCATGTCGGGCGAGGAGTCGCAGTGGATCGCCTACTCGGCGATGACCGCGATCGCATTTCTGCTCGGCGTGCTGATCATCATTCCGATCGGCGGCGCCGACATGCCGGTGGTCATCTCGATGCTGAACAGCTACTCGGGCTGGGCGGCCGCGGGCATCGGCTTCTCGCTCAACAACCCGATGCTGATCGTCGCCGGATCGCTGGTGGGAAGCTCCGGCGCGATCCTTTCGTACATCATGTGCAAGGCGATGAACCGGTCGTTCTTCAACGTGATCCTAGGCGGCTTCGGTGCCGAGCCGGGCGCGGTCGCGGCCGGCGCCGAGCAGAAGACCGTCAAGTCGGGCTCGGCCGACGACGCGGCGTTCATCATGGGCAACGCGGAGAGCGTGATCATCGTTCCCGGCTACGGGCTCGCGGTCGCCCGCGCGCAGCACGCAGTCAAGGAGATGGCCGAGAAGCTGCGCGCCAAGGGTGTCAACGTCCGCTACGCGATCCATCCGGTGGCCGGTCGCATGCCGGGGCACATGAACGTCCTGCTCGCCGAGGCCGAGGTGCCGTACGACCAGGTCTTCGAGATGGAGGACATCAACAGCGAGTTCGGCTCGACTGACGTCGCGCTGATCCTCGGGGCCAACGACGTGGTCAATCCGCTCGCCGAACAGAAAGGCAGCCCGATCTACGGGATGCCGATTCTCGAGGCGCACAAGGCGCGCACCGTCATCGTCAACAAGCGCTCGATGGCGGCGGGCTACGCCGGCCTCGACAATCCGCTGTTCTACATGGACAAGACGATGATGGTCTTCGGCGACGCGAAGAAGGTCGTCGAGGACATCGTCAAGGCAATCGACTGACGGCCGGGCAGCTGGCACGGTGGGGGCGCCGGTCTCGGCTAGAATGCCGGCGCGGCCCGGGGGCCGCCTACGGCGTTTCCCTCCCTTGCCCGGTCCGCTCTGCCACCTGACGATCCTCGACCTGTCCCGCGTGCTCGCGGGACCGTGGTGCACGCAGCTCCTCGCGGACCTCGGCGCGACGGTCATCAAGGTCGAGCGGCCCGGGGCAGGTGACGACACGCGCGCCTGGGGTCCGCCGTTCCTGAAGGACCGCGCCGGGAACGACACCGCCGAGGCCGCTTACTACCTGTCGTGCAACCGCGGCAAGCAGTCGGTGGCGATCGACTTCACGCAACCCGAGGGCCGCGACCTGGTGCTCTCGCTCGCGCGCGAGTCCGACGCCCTGGTCGAGAACTTCAAGGTCGGCGGGCTCGCCAGGCACGGCCTCGACTACCCAAGCGTGGCGAAGGTCAATCCCCGTCTCGTCTATGCGTCGATCACCGGGTTCGGGCAGGACGGTCCCTACGCCGACCGCGCCGGCTACGACTTCATCATCCAGGGGATGAGCGGGTTCATGAGCGTGACCGGCGAGCGCGACGACCTCCCGGGCGGCGGTCCGCAGAAGGCGGGAGTCGCGATCACGGACCTGATGACCGGCATGTACGCGACCGTCGCGGTGCTCGCGGCGCTCGCACATCGCGACCGCACCGGGCAGGGGCAATGGATCGATGCGTGCCTGTTCGATTCGGCGGTGGCGATGATGTCGGTCGTGAACATGAACTACCTGGTGAGCGGCGTCGCGCCGAAGCGCGCCGGCAATGCGCACCAGAACATCGTTCCCTACCAGGTGTTCGCCTGCGCCGATGGGCACCTGATCCTCGCCGTCGGCAACGACGCCCAGTTCGCGCGTTTCTGCGACATCGCGGGCCGGCCCGGGTGGGCGAGCGATCCGCGCTTTGCGACCAATGCGGAGCGGGTGCGCAATCGCGATACGCTGCTGCCGATGCTCGATGCACTGATGCGCGCGCGGCCCCGGCGCGACTGGCTGGCGGCGCTCGAGGCGGCGGGCATACCCGGCGGACCGATCAATCGCATCGACCAGGTGTTCGCCGATCCGCAGGTGGTGGCCCGCGGCATGAAGCTCGATCTTCCCCATCCGCTGGCCGGCTCGGTCCCGCAGCTGCGCGCGCCGCTGCGCATGTCGGCGACCCCGCCCGCGCCGGGCGCGCCGCCGCCGCTCTTGGGCGAACACACGGCCGCGGTGCTTCAGGAACGGCTCGGGATCGGCGCGCAGAGGCTCCAGGATCTCGCCGCGCGCGGCATCGTCGGCCTGCGCAACGGCGAGGGCGATGCGTCGATCGGTTCCGGCGGTGCGGGATGAGCGAGGTGGCAACGGTGAACGCCATCACGCGCAGGCCTGCATTCTGGGTCGTCTATGCACTTGCCTCGCTGGCAGCGCTCGCCGTCGCGCTGCGCCTGTTCCCGCTCGCCATCCCGATCGTCAATCTCGACGTCACGATGTCGCGTGGCGAAGCCGTCGCTGCCGCCCGCGCGCTTGCCTCAAAGCTGAAGCTCGCCCCCTCCGATTCGCGATCCGCGGTGCGCTTCAGCCATGATTCGGAAGCGCAGAACTACATCGAGCTCGAAGGCGGCGGCAAGAGCGCATTCGCGCGCCTGACCCGCAGCGGGGTCTACGCGCCGTACTGGTGGGAGGTGCGGCTGTTCAGGCTCGGCGCGATCGACGAGACGTTCATCCGGCTTCGTCCCGACGGCACCCCCGACGGCTTCCAGCGGCGTCTGCCCGAGAACTACGTGCGCGATCCTGCGCGCAAGGCGCTCACCGAGGCCGAGGCGCGGCAGATCGCCGAGACCCGGGCGAAGGAGGACTGGCGCGTCGACCTGTCGGCCTACCGGTTCCTCGAACATGCGCAGCAGACACAGCCGGGCGGCCGCGTCGATCACAGCTTCACCTACGAGCGCCCCGAGGCGCTGGGGGACGCGCGCGTGCGCCTGCGGCTGGTGATTTCCGGCGACGAGCTGACGGGCGTGACGCCGTTCGTGCACGTTCCCGAGTCCTTCGACCGGCGCTTCGCCGAGCTGCGCAGCAGCAACGACCTGATCGCCAACCTCGCCACGCTCTCCGCCGGAATCCTCTACGGCCTCGGCGGCTGCATCCTGGGCGTGTTGTGGCTCGCGAGGCGGCACTGGCTCGAGTGGAAGCCCGCGGTCGTCGCCGGACTTTGCGTCGGCAGCCTGCTCGCGCTGGCGAAGCTCGCGTCCGCGCCCACCGCGTGGTTCGACGCCGACACGACGCAGACGGTCGCGACCTTCTGGGCGAAGCAGGCCGGCGCCGCGCTGCTGATCGCCGTCGCCGGCGGGCTTGCCTATGCGCTGACGTTCATGGCGGCGGAGAGCCTGTCGCGGCGCGCGTTTCCGCAGCAGCCCCAGTTGTGGCGGCTGTGGTCGCGCGAGGCCGGCGCGACGCGACAGGTCGCAGGACGCACGCTCGGCGGCTACCTGTTCGTGGCCATCGACCTCGCGTTCGTCGCTGCGTTCTACTACGCGACGAACCGCTGGCTCGGCTGGTGGCAGCCTTCCGAAGTCCTGACCGATCCGAACATCCTCGGCTCGTCGGTGCCGGCGGCGACCCCGATCGCGATCGCGCTCGAGGCCGGGTTCATGGAGGAATGCGTGTTCCGCGCGATTCCCCTGTCGCTGGGCGCGCTGATCGGCGCGCGCTACGGGCGCCGCAACCTCGGCATCGCACTCGCCGTCGTGCTGCAGGCCGTGGTGTTCGGCAGCGCGCACGCCAACTATCCGGGCTTTCCCTCGTATTCGCGGCCGGTCGAGCTGCTGCTGCCGTCGATCGTCTGGGCGCTGATCTTCCTGCGCTTCGGCCTGCTGCCGACGATCCTGCTGCACGCGACGTTCGACATCTCGCTGCTCTCCATTCCGGTATTCCTGGTCGAGGCATCCGGCGCGCGCTTGCAGCAAGCCCTCGTGGTGCTGGCAGCGTCGACGCCGCTACTGATGGTGCTGTGGCGCCGCCTGCAGGCCGGCAGCTGGGGCGAGCTGCCTGATCGCCTGCGCAACCGCGGATGGCTTCCCGCGTCGCCGCGGGCGGAGCCGCCGATCGAGACGACGGTGGACCTCCCGGTCGGCCCGGTGGTGACCCGCCTTCAGAATGCGTTGCCGCTGGTCGGCATCGCCGGGCTCGTTGCATGGATCGCATTCGCACCGTTCCGGGCGGATGTGGCCCCGATGACGCTCGACCGCGCCGATGCGATCGCCGCCGCGGACGCCGCGCTCGCGGCGCGCGGGGTGACGCTGGGCCCGCAATGGCGGCGATTCGCCGTCGTCAGGCTGGCGGACGACGTTCCGCAACAGTGGCAGGCGCACAAGTTCGTCTGGCGGGAAGCGGGCGAGAAGGCCTATCGCGCGCTGGTCGGTGGCCCGCTCGCGCCCCCGGTGTGGGAGGTGCGCTACGCGACCTTCGGCGGCGACGTCGTCGCGCGCGCCGAGGAGTGGCGCGTGACGGTGGCGAACGATCGCAGCATCCGCACGATCGTGCACGCGCTGCCCGAAGCGCGTCCCGGCGCCGATCTGTCGCGGCAGGCGGCCCTCGACATCGCGACGCTCGAGCTGAAGACGCGATTCGGCATCGATGCCGCCGCCTTGCAGCTCGTCGCCGCCGACGAGCAGCAGCGCCCGGCGCGCACCGACTGGTCGTTCGTCTTCGGCGATCCGCGCGTGAACGTCGGCAAGGGTGGCGAAGCGCGCTATGCGGTCGCGATCGGCGGCGACGGCGTGACGGCCACGGGTCGCTTCGTGCACGTCCCCGAAACCTGGTTGCGCGCCGAGAGCGAGCGCGACAACCGCCTCCAGGTCCTGGCGCTCGCCGGAGCCGCCATCTTCCTGGCCGCAGGACTCGCGGCACTGATCGTCGGAATACGCAGCTGGGTGCGGCATCGCGTCGACGCGCGCGCGCTGCGCTGGGTCACGGGCGTGACGTTCGTGCTGGTCGTGCTGGGCCAGGCGAACGCATGGCCGGTCGTTGCGATGCAGCTGTCCACCACCGATCCGGTCGCGTCGCAGCTGACGGTGAAGCTGCTCACGGGCGTCGCGTCGGCGCTCGCGGTCGCATTGCTCGCCGGACTGTGCGCGGGCGTCGGGGCGTTCGGCGCTCGCGCGACGCCGGTACGCTTGCGCATCGGCCGCTGGCCGGCGACGCTGGCGGCGGTCGCGGCGGGTGCCTGCGTCGTCGGTCTGCAATCGGCACTCGGCGCACTCGGCGTTCGCGACGCGCCGCTGTGGCCCGCCGCGATCTGGGCGTCGCTGTATTCGCCCTGGGCCGGGGCGACGCTGTCGGGCCTCGACTTCGTGATGGTCGCGAGCGCCGAGCTGTTCGTCGTGTACGCGGTCTCGTTGCTGACCCGGTCGTTCACGCGGCGGGTGTGGCTCGCGGTCGCCGTCGTCGTCGCGCTCGAGTCCGCGACGGCGCTGGCGCTGGGGCGCACCGATCCGGCAGGCGCGCTGTTCACCGGGCTGATCGCCGGCGCCGTCGCGTCGGCGGTACTGCTGCTGCTGTTGCGCTACGACTTGCGGATGGTGCCCGCCTTTGCGGCAACCGTCACGGTTCTGCACGCTGCGACGAAAGCGGCGCAGTCGGGATCGCTGGCGCTGTTCACCGTGAGCGCGGTCGCGACGATCGTCGTCGCATGGGTGATGATGCGTTATCTTCGACGCGAGCCCCCGCCTACTGCGGCGCCGGTCGCCGGGTGAGCCGCGCGTCCGCGGCGCTGCGAGCGTCGCTGCCCCTGACCATGGCCTGCGACGAGCCGAGGCTCGCCGCGAGGATCGATCGGGCGCAACGGGTCCGCGAGGGGGAAGGCGCCTGGGCGAAGATCGCGGCCGAGGTCGAGCGTTCCGTCGCATTGCGTGCCGCCCGCGCCGCGCGCAGGCCGCGGGTCGACTATCCACCCGAATTGCCTGTGGCGCAGCGCGCAGGCGAGATCGGCGAGACGATCCGCAAGCACCAGGTGGTCGTGGTTTCGGGCGAGACGGGCTCGGGCAAGACGACCCAGCTTCCCAAGATCTGCCTCGCGATCGGACGGGGCGAGCGTGGCCAGATCGCGCATACCCAGCCGCGGCGAATTGCCGCGCGCTCGGTGGCGACCCGCATCGCGCAGGAGCTCGCGACGCCGCTGGGTGCTGCGGTCGGCTACAAGGTCCGCTTCACCGACCGCACGCATCGCGACGCCTACATCAAGCTGATGACCGACGGCATCCTGCTCGCGGAGACGCAGGGGGATCGCGACCTGCTTCGTTACGACACGATCATCGTCGACGAGGCGCACGAACGCAGCCTGAACATCGATTTCCTGCTCGGTTATCTGAGGCGCCTGCTTCCCCGTCGCCCCGACCTCAAGCTGATCATCACGTCGGCGACGATCGATGCAGAGCGTTTCGCGCAGCACTTCGCAGGTCCGCAGGGGCCCGCGCCGGTGATCGCGGTGTCGGGCCGGACCTGGCCGATCGAGATCCGCTATCGACCCCTGGGCACGGCGGGCGAGGAGGCCGACGACGAGGAGGAACTCGAGGACGCGGTGGCGACCGCGGCCGAGGACCTATGGCGCGAAGGCCCCGGCGACATCCTGGTGTTCCTGCCCGGGGAGCGCGAGATCCGCGAAACCGGCGACGTGCTCCGGCGTTCGCTCGCGAAGCGGCCGTATGCATCGGCGGTCGAGATCCTGCCGCTGTACGCGCGGCTGACCGTCGAAGCGCAGCAGCGGGTCTTCGCGCCCTCGATCGGCCGGCGGATCGTGCTCGCGACCAACGTCGCCGAGACCTCGCTGACCGTCCCGGGGATCCGCTACGTGATCGACGCAGGGCTCGCGCGGATCAAGCGCTATTCGCTGCGCAACAAGACGACGCTGCTGCAGATCGAGAAGATCTCGCAGGCGTCGGCGAACCAGCGAGCAGGGCGCTGCGGACGCGTCCGGGACGGCATCTGCGTCCGCCTCTACGGCGAGGACGATTTCGCGGCGCGACCGGCACACACCGACCCCGAGATCCTGAGGAGCTCGCTCGCGTCGGTCATCCTGCGCATGGCCGCGCTGTCGCTGGGCGACGTCGCGGCGTTTCCTTTCGTCGACCGCCCGTCCCCGCGCGCGATCGCCGATGGTCACCAGCTGCTGCAGGAACTCGACGCGCTCGATGCGCAGCGTCAGCTGACGAAGCTGGGCCGCGATCTCGCGAAGCTGCCGCTGGACCCGCGCATCGGTCGGATCGTGCTGGCCGCCCGCGACAACGGCTGTCTGGCAGAGGCGCTGGTCATCGCCAGTGCCCTGGCGGTCCCCGATCCCCGCGAGCGCCCGCAGGAGCGTGCGCAGGCGGCCGATCAGGCCCACCTGCAGTTTCGCGATGCGAATTCGGATTTCCTGTCGCTGATCGCGCTGTGGGAGTTCTTCGACGGCAAGGCGCAGCGGGGCCTGTCGCACCGCAAGCGCGTGCAGGAATGCCGCGCGCACTTCGTGTCGTTCCTGCGGCTCACCGAATGGCGCGATGTGCACGCCCAGCTCTGCGCCGCGCTGACCGAGGCGGGCTGGGCCCTCGACGCCGCGTTGCCGGCGGTACAGGACGCCGCGCGCTACGAGGCGATCCATCGCTCGCTGCTTGCCGGCCTGCTCGGCAACATCGGGAGCAAGGCGACCGCGCCGGGCGCAGGTCCCGGCCAGTACGACGGTGCCCGCGGCGTCACGTTCTTCCTGCACCCGGGGTCGGGGATCGTGAAGAAGGCGCCGAAATGGGTGCTGGCAGCCGAGCTGACCGAGACGACGCGGCTGTTCGCGCGCTGTGCTGCGCGCGTCGAGCCGGAATGGATCGAGGCGGTCGCGGGGGATCGGGTCGACCACGAGTATTTCGAGCCGCAGTGGGACCGCGCGCGCGGCGAAGTCGTCGCGAGCGAGCGCGTCAAGCTCTACGGCCTCACGCTGTGCCCGCGACGGCGCGTCTCCTACGGCGCGATCGCTCCAGCGCAGGCGCGCGACGTCTTCATCCGCGAGGCGCTGGTCGAGGGCGAGCTGGGTGTCGACGCGCCGTTCCTGCTGCACAACCGGCGGCTGGTCGCCGAGGTCGCCGAACTCGAGCACAAGGCGCGCCGGCAGGACGTGCTGGTCGACGAAGACACGCTGGCCGCGCTGTACGCGGCGCGCATCCCGGAGGGCATCCACACCCGCGCGGGTTTCGAGGCCTGGCGCAGCGACGTCGAGAGGCGCGACCCTGCGCAGCTGCGCTTCACGCGCGACGCGCTGATGCGACATGCCGCGTCGCAGGTCACCGATGAGCTGTTCCCGCGTTCGCTGCGCGTGGCGGGCGCCGACCT
>DATGDG010000505.1:0-4699 GCA_035311025.1 Casimicrobiaceae bacterium | reverse complement strand
CGCGCCGGAACTTTTGCGCGCGCGCCCGTCTCAGGTTGTTTTCGCGACCGCCGTGCAGCGGCTCACTGCGCGACGGCACTCCAACCCATCCACCCGCGGTGCGCCGCGCAGCCTGGAGGCAGCAATGAAGTTTCGCTTTCCGGTCGTCATCATCGACGAGGACTATCGCGCGGAGAACGCGAGCGGGCTCGGCATTCGCGCGCTCGGCAAGGCGATGGAGGACGAGGGCTCCGACGTGCTGGGTGTGACGAGCTACAGCGACGTCTCGCGGCTCGCGCAGCAGCAGAGCCGCGCCTCGGCGTTCATCCTGTCGATCGACGACGAGGAATTCGCCGGCGCGCAGGAGCAGACCCAGGACGCGCTCGCCAAGCTGCGCGAGTTCGTCGACGAGATCCGTTTCCGCAACGCCGAGATCCCCGTGTTCCTGTTCGGCGAGACCAAGACCTCGCGCCACATCCCGAACGACATCCTGCGGCACCTCAACGGCTTCATCCACATGAACGAGGACACGCCGGAGTTCGTCGCGCGCTACATCCTGCGCGAGGCGCGCACCTACCTCGACAGCCTCGCCCCGCCTTTCTTCCGCGCGCTGGTCCACTACGCGAGCGACGGCTCGTACTCGTGGCACTGCCCGGGCCACTCGGGCGGCGTCGCCTTCCTCAAGAGCCCGGTCGGGCAGATGTTCCACCAGTTCTTCGGCGAGAACCTGCTGCGCGCCGACGTGTGCAACTCGGTCGACGAGCTCGGGCAGCTGCTCGACCACACGGGACCGGTCGCGGCCTCCGAGCGCAACGCGGCGCGGATCTTCAACACCGACGAGCTGTTCTTCGTCACCAACGGCACGTCGACGTCGAACAAGATCGTCTGGCACGCGACGGTCGCGCCGGGGGACATCGTCGTCGTCGACCGCAACTGCCACAAGTCGGTGCTGCACGCGATCACGATGACCGGTGCGATCCCGGTGTTCCTGACGCCGACGCGCAACAACATGGGCCTGATCGGGCCGATCCCGATGGAAGAGTTCCGCTGGGAGAACATCGAGAAGAAGATCCGCGAGCACCCGTTCGCGCGCCACGTCAAGACCAAGCCGCGCATCCTGACGATGACGCAGAGCACCTACGACGGCGTGATGTACCACGTCGACACGATCAAGGACCTGCTGTCGACGAAGATCGACACGCTGCACTTCGACGAGGCGTGGCTGCCGCACGCGGCGTTCCACGATTTCTACCGCGGCATGCACGCGATCGGCAAGGATCGGCCGCGCTCGAAGGACGCCCTGATCTTTTCCACGCAGTCGACGCACAAGCTGCTCGCCGGCCTGTCGCAGGCCTCGCAGATCCTGGTCCAGCACAGCGACACGCGCCAGCTCGACCGCTACCGCTTCAACGAGGCGTACATGATGCACACGTCGACATCGCCGCAGTACGCGATCATCGCGTCGTGCGACGTCGCTGCGGCGATGATGGAGCCGCCGGGAGGCACCGCGCTGGTCGAGGAATCGATCATGGAGGCGCTCGACTTCCGGCGCGCGATGCGCAAGGTCGACGACGAGTACGGCGATTCGTGGTGGTTCAAGGTGTGGGGACCCGATCGCCTCGCCGAGGAAGGCCCGGGAGATCGCGAAGACTGGATGATCCGCGCCGAGGACACCTGGCACGGCTTCGGCAACATTGCGCCCGGCTTCAACATGCTGGACCCGATCAAGGCGACGGTGCTGACGCCCGGACTCGACGTGTCGGGCGACTTCTCCGACCAGGGCATTCCCGCGGCGATCGTGACCAAGTACCTCGCCGAGCACGGGGTGATCGTCGAGAAGACCGGGCTGTACTCGTTCTTCATCATGTTCACGATCGGCATCACCAAGGGCCGCTGGAACACCCTGGTCACCGCATTGCAGCAGTTCAAGTCCGATTACGACGGCAACCAGCCGCTGTGGCGCGTCCTGCCCGAGTTCGTGCAGGCGCATCCGCGCTACGAGAAGATCGGCCTGCGCGACCTCTGCGACAGCATCCACGGCATCTACAAGGCAAACGACATCGGGCGCGTGACCACCGAGATGTACCTGTCCGATCTCGAGCCCGCGATGAAGCCTGCCGACGCGTTCGCGCGGATGGCGCACCGGGAGATCGAGCGCGTGGAGATCGACGAACTCGAGGGGCGGGTCACCAGCGTGCTGCTGACGCCGTATCCTCCGGGAATCCCGCTGCTGATTCCCGGCGAGCGCTTCAACCGGCAGATCGTCAAGTACCTGCAGTTCGCGCGCGATTTCAACGAGCGCTTTCCCGGTTTCGACACCGACATCCACGGGCTGGTCGAGGAGGACATTGGCGGACGCACGCGCTATTTCGTCGATTGCGTCGCCGGCGCGAAGGTGATCGCCGCGATGCCGTCGCTGCGAGCGCGCAGCGTCAGGAGAGGCGGCTGACGGGGGACGCGTACCGGTGCCGACCCTGCGCTTCGAGCTGCGCAGCGACGGCGCCGCACGGGGCGCGGGACGTCAGCGCCCCTGCAGCGCGAACTCGGGACGCGGCCGCTCGCGCGGGCTGCCGTCGGGCAGCGTCACCTGGCACTCCTCGAACACCCGCGCGGTGCAGGTCGCGCAGGTGGCCGAATCGAGGCGCGCGTAGATCGCGCGCAGCGCATCGGCCTTGGCGCGATGGATGTTGTCGTGGCCGATCTCGTCGAGCTGTCCGCCTTGCGCGAGCACGTCGCGCACCTGCGGCTTCAGGCTGCACAGGTGCAGCGTGATCCCGGCGTCGCGCATCGTGCGCGCCTCGTGGACCAGCAGGTCGGCGCCGGCCGCATCGATGAAGTTGATCCCGCTTCCCACCAGCAGCAGGTGGCGGATTCCCGCCCGCTCGCGGCGGGCTGTCTCGAGCTCGTCGCGCAGGTGCTCGACGGCACCGAAGAACAGCGAGCCGTCGACGCGCAGCACGTCGAGCTGCGGGCACAGCGGCGCTCCGGGCGCAACCCGCATGAAGCGCCGGGCCACCGTCTCGCGGTCGGGAAGCACCCGTGCCAGCTGCGGGTGGGTCGTGCGGTTGAGGTAGACCAGCAGCGAGACGAGGACGCCGACCAGGATCGCGACTTCCAGGCGGATCGTCAGCGTTGCGATGAACGTCACGATCAGCGTCAGCGCGTCGCCGCGGCTGGTCTTCCACACACGGCGCATCGCATCGACGTCGATCAGTCCGCGTGCGACGATGAACAGCACCGCCGCCATCGAGGCGACCGGCAGGTAGGCGGCGAGCGGCTTCACCAGCAGCAGGATCACGAGCAGCAATCCCGCCGAGAAGACGCAGGCCAGCGGCGTGCGCGCGCCCGCCTCGTAGTTGGCGCCGGTGCGGTTGAAGGACCCCGACGTAGGATAGCTCGACGTGAACGCGCCGGCGACGTTGGCCAGCCCCTGGCCGATGAATTCCTGGTTGCCGTCGATGCGCTGCCCCGACCGCAGCGCGACGGCGCGCGCACTCGAGATCGCCTCGGACAGCCCGATGACGGTCAGACCGAGCGCAAGCGGCGCCAGCGTCTGCCAGGTCTCCCAGGTGAAGTCGGGCGTCGACCACGGGGGTATCGCCGAAGGCAGCGCGCCGATCGTCGCGACGCTCGCCCACCCGAACCGGGTCGCCAGCAGCGCGAACAGGGCTCCGGCGACGATGCCGGTCATCATGTAGGGCACCCGCGGGAACCAGCGCTTGCCGACCAGCGCCGCGACGAGCGTGAACACCCCGACCGCGAGCGCCGCAGGATCGGCGCCGCGCAGGTGGCCGAGGAAGGCCGCGATGCCGACGAAGAAGCTGGGCTCCTGCGGCACGTCGATGCCGAAGAAATTGCGCAGCTGCGCGCCGATGATCAGGAATCCGGCGCCGGCGGTGAAGCCGATCACCACCGCGGTCGAGATGAAATTGACCATCGACCCCAGGCGGGCGACGCCGAGCCCGAGCTTGGTCAGCCCGACCATCAGGTTGAGCGTCAGCACCAGCGACACGTAGGTCGGGGTGAACGGCGCCGCGAGCTCGCCGACGGTCGCGAACACCATCAGCGACGTCGCGTTGGTGGGACCCGAGACGAGGTGCCAGGACGATCCCCACAGCGCGCCGACGATCGCCGGAAGCATCGCACCGTAGAGGCCGTACTCGGGAGGCATGCCGGCGAGCGTCGCGAACGCGACTCCCTGCGGCAGCACCATCACCGCGGAGACGAGGCCTGCGATGACGTCGGCGCGCAGCGTCCGGCGATCGACGCGACGACGCCACGACAGGAACGGGAAGATCTTCAGCGCAAGCGGGGACACGTCGGCATGACCTCGGCGGCCGTCCGCGTCGGCGTGGTGGGCCCTGCGCGCTGCGGCGACCGCTCCAGATGGATCGGGACGCGCAGCAGCTTATCAGATCGTGCGCAGCCCCCGGCCGCCCCTAGACCTTGCCTTTCCAGGGGACCACCACGTGTTCGATGTAGCGCATCAAGAGGTCGAAAGCGTAGGCGACGACGCCGATGACGACGATGCCCATGATGACGATGTCGGTGCGCAGGAAGTTCGACGCGTTCAGCACCATTTGCCCGAGACCCTTGGTCGCGGCGACCATTTCGGCGGCGACCACCGTCGTCCAGCCGAAGCCGATCGCGATGCGCATCGCCGTCAGGATCTCCGGCATCGCGCCGGGCACGATCACGTGCCAGATCACCTGCTGCTTGG
>DATGDG010000504.1:0-3611 GCA_035311025.1 Casimicrobiaceae bacterium | reverse complement strand
GACGAGATCTGGGAAACTGGCGAGCCCGGGTTGTCGGGGAGCGTGCTTGGCCTCTAGCGTCCGCGGCCGCACCTAAACTAAAGCGGCGCGCCGATGCGCCGCCCGACTTCGCGGTAGTGCTCGATCACCTCGCCCAGGTCGCGGCGGAAGCGGTCCTTGTCGAGCTTTTCACCGGTCCTGGCATCCCACAGCCGGCAGCCGTCGGGCGTGAACTCGTCGCCCAGCACGAGTTCGCCCTGGGGATCGTCGAGCGGGTGCCCGAACTCGAGCTTGTAGTCGACGAGGTCGATCCCGGCGTTCGCGAACAGCGGTTTCAGCACCGCGTTGACGCGATGCGTCAGCGCCTTCATCTGCGCG
This sequence comes from Casimicrobiaceae bacterium, assembly GCA_035311025.1. Classification (GTDB taxonomy): domain Bacteria; phylum Pseudomonadota; class Gammaproteobacteria; order Burkholderiales; family Casimicrobiaceae; genus VBCG01. The sequence continues at coordinate 3,254 of DATGDG010000504.1, read as the reverse complement.
ATCTCCACCGCGGTCGCCCACTTGAGCACGCGGATGTGATCGTCGTTTACCAGCGGGTCGTGAAGCGCATCGCTCTTGAGGAAGAACTCGAAGATCGGCTCGGGCAGCCGGGTGCCCTCCTCGATGCCGTAGCGCTTGGCCATCGAGCCTGCGCAGATGTTGCGCACGACGCACTCGACCGGGATCATCTTCATCGCCTTGACGAGGGACTCGCGCTCGTTCAGCAGCGAGACGAAATGGGTGCGGATCCCGGCTTCGGCGAGCTTGCCCATCACGTAGGCGTTGATCCGGTTGTTGGTCTCGCCCTTGCCGTCCAGCTTGGCGAGCTTCGCGCCGTCGAATGCGGACACGTCGTCGCGGTAGTGCATGACGAGTCGCTGCGGGTCGTCGGTGGCGTACACCGTCTTGGCCTTGCCTCGATAGAGTTCCTGCCGCTTTTCCATTGTCTTCTCCCAGAAACCGTCAGAGGTCGCGCCAGGCGAAACCGTCCGCCTGGTCGGCGATGCCGATCCAGTCGGGCGCACAGTCGAGTGCACCGGCGAGCGCTGCGCGCGCCCGGTCGGGCGTATTGTTCTGTTGCGAAAGATGGGCGGCCACGACGTGCCGCAGCCGCGACGTGTCGAGTGACGCGAGCAGCGATGCGGCAGCCTCGTTGTCCAGGTGGCCGAGCCTGCCCGCGATCCTCTGCTTCAGGGCGTACGGGTAGTCGCTCTCCGCCAGCATGCCGGGGTCGTGGTTGCATTCGAGCACGAGTGCATCGCAACCCGACAGGTTCGTCTCGACGTGCGGCGTGCTGACACCGAGGTCGGTCAGCACGCCCAGCCGGTGCCCGCCGTCGCCGACGACGAACTGCACCGGCTCGCGGGCATCGTGCGGAACGGGAAACGGCCGGATCTCGAGCTCCCCGATCCCGAATGCGTCATGACTGTCGAACCCGTAGATGCGCTCGGCGCGGGCGAAACGCTCACCGACCACTTGCAGCGTCCCGAACGTGAGCCAGACAGGGATCCGGTAACGGGCAGCGAAAGCCGGCACGCCACCGACGTGGTCCGAGTGCTCGTGCGTGACCAGGATCGCCGAGACCGAGTCCGGCTCGACGCCGAGGCGGGCGAGCCTTGCCACCGTGTCGCGGACGCCGAAACCGCAGTCGATCAGGACCCGCGTGCCGCCGGCCTCGACGACGAGGCCATTGCCTTCGCTGCCACTTCCCAGCGACGCGAACCGCATGTCAGCAAAACCGGGGACGCGCCACGCTTTTCCTCCAGCTTCGATCAGTTCGCGACGCGCAGCAGAAACGCGGCGCGTCCCGGGTTCTGCGTCACTTGAGCTGGTCCTGCAGCAGGGCGAGGATCTTCTCGCTCGCCTGGGTGCGATCGGGCTTGCCGTCGCTGTCGAGCACGCTGACCACGCTGCGCGGCGGGGACTCGACGATCTTGACCCGGTACTGCTCCGGCTTGTCCTTGTCGTCGTTGGTCTTCCAGAACATGAGCTTGGCGAGCCAGCTCTCCTCGCGGTCCTTGCGCGCCATCTCGGCGTCGGGGTCGGCGAAACGGACGTAGTAGACGCCGCTCGCCCGGTCGCGGTCGACCACGGTAAAGCCGCTGCGGTCGAGTGCGAGCCCCACGCGACGCCACGCGCGGTCGAACGGATCGTCGACGATCAGCGTCGAGAGGCCGTCGCTGCCCTTTTCGAGCTGGGCGTGCTTGGGCGCGGCGGCGGCGGCGGCCGGCGAGGTCTCGGCCACCGCCTGTGCCCGCGGCGTGCCGAAGCGCATCATCAGCCGCGCCAGCATCTCGGCCTCGAGACCCGGATTCGGCGGTGTCGGTGCCCACGCGAACGCGGCGGGCGTCTGGTTGTTCATTGTCGTCGTCGGAACCTGCTCCATTCCGCGATGCGAGACGAAGATGTCCACCGTGCCCGGTTCCGTACCCCGCTCGATGCGGGTGCGGAACTTGTCGCGCTTGTACGTCGAATAGAAGATATCGACGTACTTGCCAATGGCATTGCGGATCGGATCCTTGGGGATCTCCGCCCGGTTCTCGGCCCAGTCGGTCTCCATGATGCCAAGGTCCGGATGCTCCTTGGCGATCACGAAACCCGTGTCGGTCCAGAATTTGCGCACGGTATCCCAGGCCTGCTCCGGCGTCGCCTTGACGACCAGCCAGCGCTCGTTGCCCTCGCGCGCGATCCGCGCGTCCCCGTCGCGGACCGGAAGGACGTCGGTCTGGGTGGGCTGGGTCGCGCTCTTCGCGGCGATCCCCGACGCGGTCGTGACCGCGTAGCGGTCATCGTACTGCGGCGTCGCGAGGTCGGGAGGAACCTCGAGGGAAGGCCCCGTCGCCGCCGACTTGTAGTCGATCCGCTTGTCGAGGGACGTCATTGACTCGCAGCCAGACAACGATGCCAGCGCCAGCACGACCAGCGCGGGCGTCACGAAGGACAGGAATCGATTCATTGCAGGTTACCTCTAGGCGACGCAGCCGGCGTCGCGCAGCGCGGCGCGGACCGCGTCGTGGTGTTGCGGCGACAGCGGCACGAGCGGCAGTCGCAACTCGTTGTGAATCAGCCCCATTTCGGCCAGCGCCCACTTGACGGGGCTGGGATTCGATTCGACGAACAACCGTGCGTGCAGGCCCATCAGGCGCGCATTGCGCTCGCGCGCGGTCGCGACGTCGCCGGCGAGCGCCGCCGCGCACATCTCCGACATCGCGCGCGGCGCAACGTTCGCCGTTACCGATATGACGCCGTCACCGCCGAGGAGCATATAGGGCAGCGCCGTGTCGTCGTTGCCGGAATAAAGGCCGAACTCGCGACCCGCCAGCCGCCGGCGCAACTCGACGTGGCGAACGAGGTCCGACGTCGCGTCCTTGAGCCCAATGATGCCCGGCACCTCCGACAGGCGCAGCACCGTGTCGTTCGCGAGGTCGGCAACCGTGCGCCCGGGCACGTTGTACAGCATCAGCGGCAGGTCGACCGCTTCGGCGATCGCACGGAAATGGCGATAGAGCCCTTCCTGCGTCGGCTTGTTGTAGTACGGGACGACCGACAGGCACGCGGCCGCGCCGGCGCCTTCGGCGTAGCGCGTCAGCGCGATCGCCTCGGACGTCGAATTGGCGCCGGTTCGTGCGATGATCGGGATGCGGCCGGCCGCGTGCTCGATCGAAGTCCGGATCAGTTCGCAGTGTTCGTCGAAGTCGACGGTCGGCGATTCACCGGTCGTGCCGACGATGACGATTCCCGCAGTGCCGTTCTCG
>DATGDG010000503.1:0-4208 GCA_035311025.1 Casimicrobiaceae bacterium | reverse complement strand
TTCCGTGCCCGGCTCTGGCTTGTCTTCGGGCTCGCCGCCGGCCACCGGTTTCTGCGGCCAGTACAGCAATGTGACCCAGATCAACGAGGCATACTGGAATGCGGGCTTCACGTCGTCCCTCGTCGGCGGCCAGGTCCTGACGATGGCGTTCCAGGTTCCGGCTGCAACGTCGGCGTCGATCTCCTATGCGAACTACACGTCGTCGCCGCTCATGCGCTATGTGACGCTGTCGACCAGCGCCTGCGATTTCCGGCTCGGGACCGATCCGACCGGCTCGACAGCGCCAATCTCGAGTTCCAACAGCGGACTGGGTGCGGTGCGCGGATCGCTTGTTCCGGGCACGACGTACTACCTCAACGTCGAGAGCGTGTACGCCCCGACCAACTACCAGCTCTGCAAGGCGGGCGCGAGTTGCGGCGACATCATCGTCATCTTCAATTGACGCTTTGACGTGACCGCGGGGACGGCGGCGGGCGCAAGCCCGCCGCCGTCCCGTTTTGCGCCCTGCCGAGCACTCGGCCGGGCACTCGGCGGCTGCCGCACGCGAACGCCGTTGTACCCGGTCGCGGCAGCTTGTGCCGGTGTACGGCACCTGTCGAATCCGCAGATGTCGAACCACGACTTCCACGAACGCACCCCTTAGGTCATTTCCCAATGTCACGTACGATGCGGACCTTTCGAGCCGCCGCGATCTTTCTCGTCGTCGTTGCCGCCGGCGGTTGCTGGCTGCCCGCGGCTGCCCAGACCCCGGCGAACAACGTCGTGGCACCCGCGGCGCAGGCCCCTGCGGCCAGCGCCGACCCGGTACTGATCGAGAACGCCACCACGCAGATCCGGCGCTCGGATTTCAACGCCGAATTGCTGCGCCTGCCACCCGACGCGCGCCCGGGATTCGTCAACAGCGAGCGCCGGATCCGGGAGCTGTTGCCGCGCATGCTGGTGACCAAGACGTTGGCGACGCAGGCGAGCGAGCTCGGCATCGACAAGGAGCCGGACGTGGTCGCCCAGATCAGGAACGCCACCGAGCGCGCGCTGGCACAATTGCGCCTGGCGAGGGTCGAGGCGGCTGCGGCCAAGGAGTTCGAGAGCAAGCGCTCGGTCTACGAGGCGCGTGCGCACGAGCTTTACCTGGCGGATCGCAACGCCTACGTCACGCCCGAGCAGGTTGAGGCGTCGCACATCCTCTTCTCGCTGGCGCAGCACTCCAAGGAAGATGCGCTCAAGCTTGCCGAGGACGCCCGTGCAAAGATCATGGCAGGTGCGAATTTCAATCAGGTCGCGAGGGACCTGTCGGAAGACCCGAGCGCGACAGAGAATTCCGGTCACCTCGGCTGGTTCTCGCGCGGTGCGATGGATCCTGCCTTCGCCGCCGCGGCATTCAAGCTAGCGAAGGTGGGGGACGTCAGCGAACCCGTATTGAGCCGGTTCGGGTGGCACTTGATCAAGCTCGAAGGGAAGCGCCCCGCCGGCCTGCGGCCGTTCGACGAAGTGCGTGCCCAGATCATGGCGCAGCTCGAGCAGAAGTACGTCGATGACAAGCGCGACGCATTCCTGCTCGCGATTCGCAATGATCCGAAGATCACCTTCAACGACAAGAATGTCGAGGCCCTGGTGGTAAGGGCGCCCGATGCAGCGACGGTGGAAAAGGCCGTCGATGCCTTGCAGCCTCCGACCTCGTCGCGCCCGGCGCCCTCGGCTCCGATGCCCTCCAAGTAATTCCGCGTGCACGCCGCGCGTCAATGGTCCCGCGCCCTCCGGCCCCCGCGTCCCCGGCCGAGCGTATGAGTACCCGCCCGGAGGGTGACCGTACCGGTCCGGTGCAAGCGCTTGGCTCCGGCGAGCGTCGCGCTGTCCCGGTTTGGGCGCTGGACGCGCGCCGCGCGCGCTCCCGCGATCGCGCGCTGTTCGTCAACTTCTACCGGCGCGATCTCACGACGCGCTATCTCGGCAGCGTCACCGGCTTTGCCTGGGCGCTGCTGAGCCCCCTTGCGCAGCTCGCCGTCTATCACTTCGTCTTCACCCACGTCTTCCGGACGACGGGGTTCGCCGGCCAGAGCTTCCTGGCGTTCGTCGCCGTCGCGTTGTGGCCGTGGCTGGCAGCGCAGGAGGCGCTCCAGCGCGGGACGGTGAGCCTGGCCGGGCATGCCGACCTGATCCGCAAGGTCGCCTTCCCGCACCAACTCGTCGTCATCGCCTCGGTCTGCGCGACGTTCACGCTGCAGCTGATCGGCTATCTGGCCGTGCTCGGTGTGCTGCGGCTGGCGGGCGAGCCAATCCACCTGCGTGGCCTCGTCATCGCGCTTCCGGTCTGGCTGGTCGTGTTGGTCGGGGTCACGGGCGTGACGTTCGCGCTTTCCGCGCTGCAGGTCTTCGTGCGCGACGTCGAGCACGTGTTGACGCCGGTTCTGATGATGCTGATGTACCTGACCCCCATCCTCTATCCGCTGAGCCTCGTGCCCGAGAGCGTCCGTGGATTCGTTGCGTGGAACCCATTCGTGTGGGTCGTCACCCGTCTGCGCGAGGGTCTGCTCGATGGCCGCCTCGCTTTGCATCTCTCCGATGCCGTCGCGGTGGCGGTCGCATTGCTGCTGTTCGTCGCGGGGCGCTGGGCCTTCAACCGCCTGTCGCCCCACTTCGAAGACTTCGCATGACGGTGCTGCTGCGTCTCGCGCAAGTCGGCAAGGACTACGCGAAGGTCGAGACCCGGGGCGGCAGGCTGCGCCTGGTCTACGACCTGCTGCGCGGACATGGCGCTGCCCACGTTTTTCGCGCGCTTGACGACATTTCGCTCGACATCGAGCAGGGCGAGTCACTCGGGATCGTCGGTGAGAACGGTGCCGGAAAGTCGACGCTGCTCAAGATCATCGCGGGCGTGATCCAGCCGACGCGTGGAACGGTCGCCGTCAACGGTCGCGTCGGCGCGCTGCTCGAGCTGGGATCGGGATTCCATCCCGAGTACACGGGACTTGCGAACATCGACCTCGCGGCGGCCCTTCTCGGGCTCAGCACCGCGGAAATCGCCGCCAAGCGCGAGGAGATCATCGAATTCGCCGGCCTTGGAGACCACATCAACGACCCGATCAAGCAGTACTCGTCGGGGATGGTCGTGCGGCTGGGTTTCGCGATCGCGACCGCGCTCACCCCCGACATCCTGATCACCGATGAAGTGCTCGCGGTCGGCGACGAATCCTTCCAGAAGAAATGCGTCGCGTGGATGGAGCGCTATCTCGCGGACGGCGGAACGCTGCTGCTCTGCTCGCACGGCATGTATCACATCCAGAAGCTGTGCACGCACGCGCTGTGGCTCAAGGACGGGCACGCTGAACGCTACGGGATCGCCGCGGACGTGACCCAGGCGTACCTCGCGTATCACGAGGAGAAGGCCGCCCGTGCGCGCGAGCCACTTTCGCGCGAAAGCGCTGCCGCCCACGGCTGGTACGCGGTCGAGGCCTTGACCGTGGCGCCTGGCGACCAAATCCGGCACGGGGACGAGGTGACGGTGCGTGGCGAGGTTTTTTCGCCGGATGGTCGCGTTCCGGTGGTGCTGGTCGGCATTGTCCGCGCCGACGGTACGCCGGTGTACGGGGTCGCGACCGACATGGAGAACGTGCAGCCCTCGCGAGTCGCAGCGGATCGCTACGCATTCGAGCTGACTTTCCCGCAGCTGGCCCTCCTTCCGGGCCAGTACCGGATCCGCGCGCACGCGCTCGATCCAGAGGGCGTCCGCCTGTTCGATCACGTCGAGCAGACATTGACCGTGACCGGCGCGACGCGTGAACTGGGATTCGTCCGGTTGCCGCACCGCTGGCGGTCGTCGGCGTCGTGACGCCGGCGTCCGTCGCGCCTGCGGGCGACCCTTCGGGTAAAATGCCCACCTTGCCAGCGCGCCGACGACCGGCATCGACGTTTCCGTTTCCGTGACTTCCGATCTCGAATTCACCGGCGAACGCTACGTGCCGGGAACGCCGGGCGAGATTGCCCACGAGCACTGGCACCGCTATGCATTCGCGCGCCGCTATGCGGCGGGCCGCCGCGTGCTCGATGTCGCATGCGGCGAGGGCTACGGCTGCGTTTTGCTCGCCGCGGTCGCTGCGCACGTCGTCGGCGTGGACGTCGACGCGCGGACGCTGGCCCATGCGCGTCGCACGTATTCGGCAACGCCCAATGTCGATTTTGTCGAAGGCTCCGCGGCTGCGCTGCCGTTTGCC
>DATGDG010000502.1:0-1786 GCA_035311025.1 Casimicrobiaceae bacterium | reverse complement strand
ACCTTCCAGCCGACCAGTGCAACGACCATCGCGTTCGGGCCGGGTGCGATCTGGGCGAGCGCGAACAGGCGCGCGAATTCGGCGCTGGTCATCCAGCCCTGCAGGTCGACGACGACCCGGTGGATCTCGGGCACGATGGCGTTGATCCCGCCGATCGCCACCAGGGACAGCGCCGAGAAACGGATCGCGAGCTCGGCAAGGTCGTGCATGTTCGCGCTCATGCCGCCCCCATGCTTGCGGCAGTCGCCGCTGCGCTGCCCCCGGAGGGGGCGCAATTCGCGCCCTGGGTCGGCCCGGCGGCGCTCATCGCGACGCCCTCCATTCCGCGGTGATGCCGACGGCGATCAGCGCCACGATCACCCAGAACAGCGGCCAGTGCAGGAGGCCGACGGCGATGAAGGCGGCGCCGCCGGTCAGCATGCCTCGCAGCGGCGGCCGGGCCTGCAGCAGCAGCCGCGTCGCAGTGCCGAGAATCAAACCTGCCGCGGCCGCGGAAGCCGCCGCGATGCCGTCGCGGACGTAGGGAACGTTCGCGACCTCGTCGTAGGACATCGCGATCAGCAGCATGACGCCGACCGGCACGAACAGGAGCGCCCCGACGGCGAGCAGCGCGCCCACCGGGCCGCGGCTGCGCGTGCCGACGATGACCGCGAGGTTCACGACGTTGGGCCCCGGCAGCACCTGGCACAGCCCGATCAACTCGGCGAATTCGCGATCGCTGAGCCAGCGGCGCTCGTCGACGATGACGCGTCGTGCCCACGGCAGGACGCCGCCGAAGCCCAGGAGCCCCATCTTGAGAAAACTGGCGAACAGCTGGCTGCGGCTGATCGCCTGGAGCCGCGCCTGGACGGCGCCGGAATCGGTTGGAATCATCGGGGCGCGGGAAAAATTCGTGATTCTAGCCTCCTGGCCAGGCACGTTGCCGCGCGATCCGGCACCCGGCACAATCGCGGCGCCCCCAATCACGACGAAGCCGCGCCATGACCCGCAAGACCGCCACGCACGCCTCCGGCACCACGATGATCCTCGAGCTCGACTCGCGGGTGCTCGCCGACAATCCGCTGGGCGATCCGCACCTGCGCAAGCTCGCCGTCTGGCTGCCGCCCGGCTACGACGACGGCACCCGCCGAGGGAGAGCGTCGGGACGCGGGCGCCGCTACCCGGTGCTGTTCGACCTGGTCGGTTTCACCGGATCGGGGCTCGCCCACCTGAACTGGAGGCCTTTCGACGAGAACGTCCCGGAACGCGCAGCGCGGCTGATCGCCGAGCGCAAGATGGGCCCTGCGATCCTCGTCTTTCCCGACTGCTTCACGTCGATGGGCGGAAACCAGTACGTCAATTCCAGCGCAATCGGTCGCTATGCCGACTACCTGACGCGTGAACTGATCCCTTTCGTCGACCGCGAGTTCCGCACGCTGGCCTCGCGCGATCACCGCGGCTGCTTCGGCAAGTCGTCGGGCGGCTACGGCGCGATCGTCCACGGCATGCGCTACGCAAGCCACTGGGGGGCGATCGCCGACCATTCGGGCGATGCGCTGTTCGATTTCTGCTACTACACCGACTGGCCGCGCACGCTGAACGAACTCGACCGCTTCCGCAGGCGAGCGCGCCGGCCGGGGCGCATCGACGTGCTGCACGACGAGCACGGCGCGGGTGACGGCCGCGATGACGGCCGCGTCCGCCGCTTCCTCGAGCATGTCTGGTCGCGCGACAAGCTGTCGGACGCCGAAGCGCACGCGCTGATGAACCTCGCGATGGCCGCGACCTACGACCCCGACCCCAAGGC
>DATGDG010000501.1:0-3448 GCA_035311025.1 Casimicrobiaceae bacterium | reverse complement strand
TCGCGATCCGCGCGATGTCGTGCTGGTGCGTCCAGCCCGCATCCGAGACCGGGCTCACATAGACGAAGCCGATCTTGAGCGGTTCCCTGGACTGCGCGGCGGCGGGAAGCGCGAAGGCGAACGCGCACGCGGCCACGGCCGCGAGCGTCATCCTGCGGTGGGTGCGGGACATCATGTTCTCCTGGAGCGGATCGGCGGGGACGGGCCGGCGGCATTTTACGCCAGCCGCTCACCCGGCTGCCCTCGTTCGTCTCCCGCTCCACGCGTGCGGGGAGGGCAACCGTGTCTCCTGTCACGCGAGTCCGAGCTGCGGGTCGGGGCGAGGGAGGTCATTCCGGATGGAAAGGCTTGCCCAGCGACGCGGGCGCATTCAGCCGGATCGCCGTCGCGTCGCGGGAAATGATCGCGAGCACGACGATCGTCGCGACGTAGGGCAGCATCGCGAGCAGCTGCGACGGGATCGCGACCCCCGCCGCCTGCGCCTGGAATTGCGCCAGCGTGACGCCGCCGAACAGGTAGGCGCCGACCAGCACCCGCCAGGGCTTCCATGTGGCGAAGACCACCAGCGCCAGCGCGATCCAGCCTCGCCCCGCCGTCATGCCCTCGGCCCACGACGGCGTGTAGGCGACTGCCAGGTATGCGCCGCCCACGCCCGCGCAGGCGCCGCCGAACATCACGGCCGCATAGCGCAGCGCGATGACCGGGTGACCGATCGCGTGCGCGGATTCGGGCGATTCGCCCACCGCACGCAGGATGAGCCCGGCCCGGGTCCGATGCAGAAACCCGTGGATGGCGGCGAACAGCGCGAGCGACAGGTAGACCATCGGATTCTGGCCGAAGAGCAGCGGCCCGACGACCGCCGCATCGGAGAGGCCCGGGATCGACAGCGGCTTGATGCCTTCGATGACGACGCTGACATAGCCGCGACCGACGAACGCCGACAGGCCTACGCCGAACAGCGACAACGCGAGGCCGGTCGCGACCTGGTTGGCGAGCAGCGTCAGCGCGATCACCGCGAACACCAGCGACAGCGCGGCGCCCGCCAGCGCGCCGGCGCCGACGCCGAGCCACGGCGAATGCGTCCTGGCGGCGACGATGAACGACGCCACGGCGCCGGTCAGCATCATCCCCTCGACGCCGAGGTTCAGTACGCCCGATCGCTCGACGACGAGCTCCCCCAGTGCGGCGAAGACCAGCGGCGTGCCGGCGGCAAGCGTCAGGATCACGAGCTGCGAGAACGCGTCCATGGCAATGTCGACGGTGACGCGGCGGGGTCAGGCCGCGTCGGACAGCGCAGGCACGACGCGCAGCCGGTAGTTGACGAGCACGTCGGCCGCGAGCAGGAAGAACAGCAGCGTGCCCTGGAACAGGCCGGTGACCGCAGACGGCAGCGCGAGATTCACCTGCGCAGACTCGCCGCCGAGGTAGAGCAGCGACATCAGGAGGCTCGCGAACACGATGCCGACCGGATGCAGTCGGCCGACGAACGCGACGATGATCGCGGCAAAACCGTAGCCGGGCGACATCGACTGCAGCAGTTGTCCGATCGGTCCCGCGGCCTCGTTGACGCCGGCGATGCCGGCGCAGGCTCCGCCTGCGAGCATGCCCAGCCAGATGTTGCGCTTCGAGGAGATTCCGGCATAGGCCGCGGCGGCGGGTGCGAGTCCCGCGACGCGCATCTCGAATCCCCACACGCTCCTGCGCAGTAAGACCCAGGTGGTCGCCACCACCGCCAGTGCGACCAGGAAGCCGGCGTTGAGCCGCGTCCCGGCGAGAAGCACGGGAAGAAGCGCCGCATCGGCAAACAGCCTCGACTGGGGAAAGTTGTAGCCCTGCGGATCGCGCCAGGGCCCGTGGACCAGCCACGACAACAGGAAGCCGGCGACGTAGACCAGCATCAGCGAGGTCAGGATCTCGTTGGCGTTGAAGCGCGTGCGCAACCACGCCGGAATCGCCGCCCAGGCCATGCCGCACAGCGCGCCCGCGACGATCATCGCCGGGAGCAGCACCGCGGACGGAATCTGCGCGTCGCCGGCGGCGAGCGCGAGGCCGCCGCCGGCGATCGCACCCAGCGTCAACTGGCCCTCGGCACCGATGTTCCAGACGTTCGCGCGATAGCCGGTCGCGAGCCCCGTCGCGATCAGCATCAGCGGACTGGCCTTGAGCAGCAGTTCGGCGATGCCGTAGCGCGTCGCGACCGGCTGGAAGAAGAAAGCGCGGAATGCGGCGACGGGGTCCTTGCCGAAGGCCTCGAAGACGACGAAGCCCACGACCAGCGTGGCCAGCGCCGCCAGCAGCGGCGAGAGCAGCACCGCCGCACGCGAGGGTTCGAGGCGTGCTTCGAGGGTAATTCTCATCGGTGATGATCGGCGGTGTCGTGCCCGGCCGCTGCCGCGGAGCCTGGGGCCGTCCCTGCCATCAGCAGGCCGATCTCCCCGGCACGGATTTCCCGCACCGGGTGCGGCGGCGAAAGCCGTCCACCGGCGATGACGCCGAGCCGGTCGCAGATCTCCATCAGTTCGTCGAGTTCCTCCGAGACCACGAGCACCGCGACGCCGGCGTCGCGCAGGTCGATCAGCGCCTGCCGGATCTGCGCGCTTGCTCCGACGTCGACTCCCCAGGTCGGCTGGGCCGCGATCAGGACCCTGGGCTTCTGGCGGATTTCGCGACCGACGATGAATCTCTGCAGATTTCCCCCGGAGAGGCTGCGCGCCACGGTTTCGGGCCCGCGGGCCTTGACGCCCCAGGACGCGATGGTCTCCGCCGCCCAGGTTCGCGCGGCGTCGGCGCGGATGAATCCGTGCGAGACCAGGCCCAAATGGCGCGCGGTCAGCAGCATGTTGTCGGTGAGGGACATCTCGGGCACCGCTCCGCGCCCGAGGCGCTCCTCCGGGACGAAAGCGAGCCCGAGCGACCGGCGCTCGGCCACGCCAAGGGTTCCCGCCGCGGTCTCGCACAGCGTGACCGCCTCGCGCCGCGCGACCCTGCGCTCGCCCGACAGCGCGGCGAGGAGCTCCTTCTGGCCGTTGCCCGAGATGCCCGCGATGCCGACGATCTCGCCGGCGTGCACGGTGAAGGAGATCGATCGCAGCGTCGTTCCGAACGGGTCGTCGGAATCGAGGTCGAGGGCGTCGACGACGAGGGCGGGGGCGCCGGCAGCGGACGCGCGGTGCCGCGGGTGCGGGAGCTCCCCTCCGATCATCATCCGTGCGAGCGAAGTGGTCGTCTCGCGCCGTGGATCGCATTCGCCGGTCACCCTGCCCGCGCGCAGCACGGTCGCGCGATCACACAGCTCGCGGATCTCGTCGAGCTTGTGGCTGATGTAGACGATGCTGCAGCCTTCATGGGCAAGCTGGCGCAGCGTGTCGAAAAGCGACTGGACCGCCTGCGGCGTCAGCACCGACGTCGGCTCGTCCATGATCAGCACCCGCGGCGCCTGCAGCAGGCA
>DATGDG010000500.1:0-2480 GCA_035311025.1 Casimicrobiaceae bacterium | reverse complement strand
CGCCGTCGGCGCGGGCTTTGCATTCTGTCCGACGATCCTGACCGGGGGAGCGGTCACCGGAACCTCGGCACGCAGCGTCCTCACCTCCGCACGGTTGATCGGTTGCCCCGGATTCCTCTCGAGCGCGGGCAACTGGCGTGCGATCGGCACAGGCGGCGGCGGGGGCGCCACGCGCGCAACGACGGCGCGCTGCTCGACGGCAGCCGGCGGCTTCGTCCGGGCAAGCGGCGCTGCCCCGATGAAGGCGGTCCTCGACGGCGCGATTCGAGCGACCGGCTGGACCTGCGCACGAGCGAGTGCCGCGGGTGCGAGCGGCACCGCAACCCGGTGCACCTGCTCGGAACTGGCGAAAGCCGAGGTCGGAACTGCAGTCACCGCATTCGGGACGCGCATGTTGACGTAGTTCACCTGCGTCACGTTGGTGTTGTTGTAGACGTTCGTGATGGTCGTCGTGTTGACGATGGTGTTGCTGACGTTCACCCGCTCGAAATAGCCGCGGCTCACCTGGTAAGGCGGGCGATAGACCTCACGCGGGCCGAGCGGGAACCATCCGATCGCCGGTCCCGCGGAGACTGAAATGCTGAACCCTGAACCACCGACGAACGCGACCAGCGCCGGCGCGTAATACGGCCGCACGTGGACCGGACCGGGCACCCATCCCCAGCCGCGGTCGGCGTGCACCCAGCGTCCGTAGTGGAATGGCGCGAACCCCCACGGCGCGTCGTCGATCCAGGTCCATCCCCAGGGATCGATCCACGCCCAATGACCGTAGCGGTACGGCGCCCAGCCGACGGCGACCTCGCGCGGGAACCAGACGTTGCCATAGCCCCCGACGACCTCCCACGCGCCGTAGTGGTCGAGATCCGCATAGCCGACGACTTCCGGCGAGACGTAGCGGGCGGAGATCGCATTGGTGTAGCGGCGTTCGCGCTCGGCGACCCACTGATCGAGCGGATCGTACGGCGGCACTGCGAGGAACTCGTTGTCCGAGAGGTCGGTCCCGAAGAAACGGTAGGCCTGCCCAGCCGTCACGACGTACGACGTCTCGTCGCCGAACACGGTGCCCACGCCGCTGCGCACGATGACGGTGGTCGAGCCGCCGTCGGGATCGACCTCGATGCGGTAGCTGCCGGGACGCGTCAGCGAGAATGCGACATTCGGCGTGTCGATCTCGACGATGCTGCCCGCACTCATGCGACGCAGCCCGAAGTCGAGCGTCCCCTGCTGCAATTGCAGCTGGGTCGTGCGATCGTCGAGGTTCGATACCGTGACGCTGGTCCGCGGGCCGAGGAACCACGAGCCGTTGTCCATCGAGACTTCGACGCGTCCGTCCTCGTCCGCCCACAAGCGGTCGCCGCTGACAATCGGCCGATTGAGTGGCGCAAGCACCCATTGCTCGTCCCCGGCAGGCGAGTAACTGACTGCGCCGCTGAAATCGGCGAGCCGACCGACGCGCAATGGCGGGTCGACGTACTCGGATGGTGGCGGGACCTGAGCGAATGCGCCAAAACACGCGAGTGACGCCGCGGCCATCAGCAACCGGCGCATCCAGGCATTCATGTGGGTTCGGTTCATCGTTGCCGTCCTCGTCGAATCAAGTGTTGCAAGCTGTTGCAAGGGCCCTCTGCGTTTCCCGGGGCGCGTGCCGCGCAATTGCGCCCGACGTGCTGGCACCCGCTGAAGATTGGGGCGCGGCGCGCGTATTCACGTGGCAACGCGCAGCCGCGACCTCAACGGACCCGTGCCCGGTACCTGCACTGGCACCAACGTCCATCTCCGGCCCGAGGATGACACGATGCGCGGCGAACCGCGCAGGTGTCGGGCTGCGACAACAGATCGCTTCGTCCGGCGATGTGCGGCCGACGTCGAATCGGACCACAGCTGCAGGTGTCCGTTCCCGCTCTCGTCGACGTCTCAACGCCTGCGCCGTTTGCACGACCGGTGTCGGCGCTTCCGGTCAATGAGCGACAATTAAGGGTTATGCGGCTGCCCCTCCTGCCATCCATGCTGTCGGCGTTCGCGCTTGCACTGAGTCTTTTCGTCGCATCCGCCAGCGTCTCTGCCTTCGGTCTCAACGACGTGGCGCAGCGCGCCGCCCACCTTGCCGCAACGTCCTACAGGAAGCCCGCGGCGACGCTGCCGAAAGCCCTGCAGGCGCTGACCTACGACCAGTACCGCGACATCCGCTTCAAGCCCCAGCGCGCATGGTGGCGCGCGGCGAAGCTGCCCTTCGAGCTGATGTTCTTCCACGAGGGCCTCTACTACAACGAGCCCGTGCGCATCCACGAGATCGATCCCCAGGGCGTGCGTGAGATCCGCTTCGACCCTTCGATGTTCGATTATGGCGCAAACCACATCGACGCCAAGGCACTGCGCGGCCTCGGTTTTGCCGGTTTCCGGGTCCATTACGCGATCAACTCTCCCAGGTACAAGGACGAGGTGATGGTGTTCCTCGGGGCCAGCTATTTCCGCGCGCTCGG
>DATGDG010000499.1:0-4010 GCA_035311025.1 Casimicrobiaceae bacterium | reverse complement strand
GGGCTCGGTCGCCACACGCGTGCTGCACCTGGCACAGACCCCGGTGGTCCTCGTGCACTGATCCTGCATCGGCCCGGCCCGCGCACCGGTCCGGGCATCGGCTCAGGCGCCCGTCTCGGATATCAGGCCGAGTTCGAGCGCGACGCGGATCAGCTCCGGCATCCGCTCGACCTGGAACTTGTCCATCACCCGCGCCTTGTGGACCTCGACCGTGCGCGGGCTGATCCCGAACTCGAGCGCGATCTCGCGGTTGTGCCTTCCCCGGACGACGCGCTCGAGGACCTCGCGTTCCCTGGGCGTCAGCCGCTCGAGCTGCTTCGTCAGCATTTCGCGGCGCTCCGCCACGGCGCGGGCGTGCGCATCCTGGGCGAGCGCCGCCTCGATGGTCTTGCCGAGCAGCGCGTCGTCCACCGGCTTCTCCAGGAACTCGAAGGCCCCCGCCTTCAACGCCGTACGCGCACTCGCGGCATCGCCGTGGCCGGTCAGCACGATGACGGGCATCCGGATGCCCCGCGCGGCGAGGGCCGACTGGACCTCGAGCCCTTCGGTGCCCGGCATTCGCAGGTCGACCAGGACGCAGCCCGGGGTTGCCGCATCGACGGCAGCGAGGAACTCGTCGCCGGTGGAAAACGCCCGGGTCGCATAACCGCGCAAGCCGAGCAGCAGCGACAGCGAATCCCGGACGGCGTTGTCGTCGTCGACGATGTAGACGATCTGACGCAGCGACCCGGTGTTCATGCCGGGCTCCTCAGAATCGGGAGGGTGAAGCTGAACGCCGTGCCCCGGCCGACGCCTTCGGTTTCCTGCCACAGCCTGCCCCCACCCGCCTCGATCAGCGACCGGCTGATCGCGAGTCCGAGTCCCATGCCCTGCGGCTTGCTCGTCGAGAAGGGCTCGAACAGCTGCGCGGTCATCTCCGGCGCGATGCCGGGCCCGTTGTCGGCGACGCTGATCTTCACGAATCGATCTCCCTGGAGTGATGCGGAAATGGTCACGGTGCGTTCCCCCATCGTCAGCGTCTTCAACGCATCGATTGCGTTCGACACAAGATTATGCAGCACGATATCGACATGGATCCGGTCCGCGACGACGACCGGCAGCGACGCCGGGCAGTCCACGCGGAAGTGGACGCCGTGGCGCTCAGCGCGCTGCCCCGCGACGAGGACCGTCGCCTGCAGCAACGGCGCGATCTCGATGGGTTCGGGCCGGCCCGAACCGGTCCTGAAGAAATCCCGCAGGCGATGCATGACGTCGCCGGCGCGCGCGACTTCGTCGACGACCTTGTCCATCGTCTGACGCAGGGTCGCCGCAGGCCGGACCTCGCCCGCGAGCATCGCCTGGCACGCGCGCACATAGTTGCCGATCGCCATCAGCGGCTGGTTGAGCTCGTGCGCGAGAGCCGAGGCCAGTTCGCTCGCGCTCGCCAGCCGCAGGCTGCGGTCGAGTTCGATTTCGCGCGCGCGCAGCTGCCTGGCGATCGCCCAGCGCTCCGAGACCGTCACGCCCAGAAACAGGCCGGTCAGCGCCACGGCCACCAGCAGGACCTGGAACTCGAGGACGTCGCCGGTCGCATAACCGCCGGCTCGCATCGCGGCGATCAGACCGACCTGGATGATCGCGGTCGCAATCACCGTTCCCTCGATCCCGTGCCGCATCGCGACCCAGATCAGCGGCAGGAACAGAACGTAGAACAGCTTGAGTTCGTCCGCCCAGCCCGACTCGAACACGATCCACAGCGCGGCCAGGATCGCCGCCAGCTGGGCGATCAACTCGACGAGCGTTGCCCGGCTGCGAATCCGCGGGCGCCGCGAGGCGACGAGCAGCAGCGGCGCAGTCACCAGGATTCCGATCAGGTCGCCGATCCACAGGTGCGCAGCGGCAGACCAGTAGCCGCCGTCGCGCAGCGCGCCGGCCGCGTCGAACAGTCCGACGAATGCAGCCGCGAGGACCGCGGTCGCGACTGCCGTCGCCCCGACGAACCGCGTGACATCGCGCAGCCTCGCAAAATCGGGCTGGAAGCCCAGGGGTCCGCGCAATGCGACTGCCAGCGCCGTATAGACGACCGCAGGGAGCGCCGCCGCGACGAGCTGCAGCGGCAACGCCACGTGATTGCCGCGCACCACCAGGTCCGCGAGCAGTGCCGCGACGAACAGCCATGGACCGTTGCGCGCTCCGTAGCGCAGCAGCAAGGCGAGGCTCAAGCCAGGCGGCGGGTTCCACGGGGTGATCGCGAGCGGCGGCGCCAATGGATAGAGGTAACTCGCCCAGTCGAGCGCGACGTAGGTGGCGACGTAGCCTGCGACCAGCGCGCCGTAGCGCCACCCCGAAAGCCGCAGCTCCGCGCGATACACGCGGATCAGCCCGGCTTGCCGTCGACGCGCGGACGCGTCAGGATCGGCCAGTAGCGGGCCACATAGATCGCCCAGGCCAGCGACCACATGAAGGCCGATGCGATGACCGCTCCGCGGTATGCCGACATCGCGACCAGCGGCAGCAGGACCCGGGTGATCGCGGCGATGCCGACCAGCATGTAGGCGGCAACCTCGTAGCGGTCCGCCGTCAGCGGCCGTCCACTGTGTCCCCGCGCCGTCCGGGTCATCATGCCGATCGTCAGCATGCCGATGGCACCGGCCGTCAAGGCGTGCGTCGCGATCGGCGTCGGGAGCTCTCCGGCCTCGGCCAGCGCCCGGAGCCCGAGGTACACGGGAATCCACAGATACCCTGCGTGCAGCACCCACACCAGCGGGGCCCGCAGCGTCTGCCAGGGCCGCCACAGCCAGACGCGAACGGCCTGCACGATCGCGCCCAGAACCAGGACGCCGATCAGCGCCCAGGCCGGCAGCGTGAGGAGATCGGCGACCAGCAGCGCGACGGCGCTCGCCGGCGCGAGCCGTTCGAT
Source organism: Casimicrobiaceae bacterium (assembly GCA_035311025.1). Lineage (GTDB taxonomy): Bacteria > Pseudomonadota > Gammaproteobacteria > Burkholderiales > Casimicrobiaceae > VBCG01. The sequence continues at coordinate 1,111 of DATGDG010000499.1, read as the reverse complement.
CGCCGTGTTGCGCCGCGGCTGCGAGCCGCGAACGCCATTGGACGTGAACATCGGAATCACGCGACCGCCCATCACCGTCATGATCAGCAGCACGACGTCGAGCGCTCCCTGCACTGCGTAGCGCTCGGTCAGCGCGATGACGCGAAGCCTCGCAAGGTGCTCGGTCAGGTCGAGGAGCGCCATCGCCAGCAGCAGGCCGATGAACAAATAGTTGCGGCGATTCCCGCTTCGCACCAGCGGTACGCCGATGCCCAGTGCCACGGCGATGGGGAACAGCGTGTCGATCGCAGCCGCCGTCACGCGAAAAGGGGTGAGCAGCAGCACGCGGCCCGCGATCCAGAGAGCGACCAGGGCCATCAGCATGCCCCCCGAGGGCGTCGGCTGCCCCGTCCAGTTCCGGACGGCGGTCAGGAGGAACCCCGCGATGACCGCCAGCGCGAAACCGAAGATCATCTCGTGGGCGTGCCACATCGGGCCGTCGAGGTAGGGCCGGGTCAGCCACCCGGCATATTGGGCGGCCCACAGGCCGATCGACAGCGATGCGAAAGCGCTCGCAAGGAGGTAGAAGGGGCGCAGGCCCAGCTGCCACAGCGCGAAAGGCTCCCGGACAACCGGCTCGCCGGCGGGCGCGTTGAGGTCGATTGGCGGGGCCATGGCGCTGATATGCCGGTCGGTCGGGGAGGCGCGATCGGCCGGCACGGCGAATCGGAGTCGGAGTGCATCGCCGATGGCGAGACGATCGGGTGCGGCATGCATCCGCCGACCCGTCCTTGGTCGACGACCGAAACGACCATTGTAGCGCCCGTCGCCACGCCCGAAGGCGCGCGATTCGTTGGTCGATTGCCATGGTCTGCCCGTTGCGCCGGCAACCTCACCTCATGTCATTTCGTCGACGAAACACGCCCCGGCCGCAGGCTCACCAGCCGAAACCCAGGAACGGCGACTGGTAGCTCGAGACCCGCCCCGCATCGGTGAAGAAGACCGATCCCCGACCGGTGCCCGGGTAGTAGTAGTACCAGACCAGCCTGCCGTCGAGCAGGAAGGTCGTCGAAGGCGCGCCCAGCAACTTGCTGATCGCGGCCTGATCCATCCCCTTCTCGACCTGGTTCCA
>DATGDG010000498.1:0-7865 GCA_035311025.1 Casimicrobiaceae bacterium | reverse complement strand
CCGGGATGGGCTGCGGCATCTTGTTCAACCGTTCGACCAGCGACGCCGTGAGCTTCATCAGCGTGCCGTTGCCGACCTCGGCGACGTGCTTGTGCACGGTCGCGAGGGTCTGCTTGAGCTTGGGCAGGTTCTCGGCCCGGCCCGAGGTGAACTTGAGCCACGCGTCCTTGCCGGCGACGAGCGCCTCGCGCGCCTCGCGCAGGTGCGGCTGGATCCGCACGAGGTCGGCGTTCAGCACCTCCGCCGACGGGATCAGGCCCGAGAGCTTGAAACCCTTCTGCACCGCCTGCACCGACGGGGCCACCGGCGCGCTGATCGCGACGTAGTAGAGCACCTCGCGGCGCAGCCGGTCGGAGACCTTGGCGCTGCCTTCGGTCACGCGCCGGATCTGCATGTCGATCCGCGCCACCAGCTGCTTCGCGCCGAAGCTCTTCTCGAGCAGACCGCGATCGAGGGCTTCCAGGAACGCCCCGACCGTCCACCAGAACGCACGCAGGTTCGGCTGCGTCGTGGCGTCCTCGATCGCGGCGATGGCATCGCGCATCGTTGTCGCGCCCGAGGCGTTGCCGCGCAGCCATTCGAGCAGCCCGCGCTGATAGTCGCGCCGCTGCTTCAGCAGGTAAGACGTGAGGCTCGCCGCGGGCATGATCTCGCGCGGCGTCGTGCGCGGGGGGCGCACGTCGAGGTCGGGATAGAAGAGGTCGGCGGGCGACGACGCCTCGATCCCGCGCGCCTTCTGCATCGCCTCGTACTCCGGGAAGAGCTTGAGCGGAACCGGCATGGCGCCGTTGGCGATCTCGTCGAGCAGCACCTGCAGTCGGCGACAGGCGCGATCGATGCGGTCGATCACCGCCGGGGCATCGACCACCGGCAGCTCGTCGATGCGGGCCAGAAGCCGCTCGATCTCGTCCGTGTACGCGGTGATGGCATCGAGGCCGACCATCTGGATCGCGCCGGCGGCCTGGTGGATGTGCGAGCGCGCGTGCTTGAGGGAAGCGGAGTCCGAGAAATTTCCGCGGAACGCCGCAAGCGCATCGATCCCGCGCGCGAGCGCCTGGTCGATCTCGCCGTGGACCCAGGACAGCGGGCCTACGTCGAATTCTCGTGCGGATTCAGTGGACACGGCGCCAGGACTCCCCGATGGATTTCGTCATCAGACCTTGAAGCCGGCCACCGAGCTGCGCAGCTCGGCGGCGAGCTTGATCAGCTGCCCGATCGACACGTTGGTCTGCTTGGTGCCTTCAGTCGTCTCCTCGGAGATGCGCAGGATCCCCTGCATCCCGCGCGTCACGTCGCTCACCGATTCCGACTGCGTCTGCGTCTGCGCCGAGATCTGGCCGATCAGCTCGGCGAGCTCGCGCGACACGCGCTGGATCTCGGCGAGCGCCTGGCCGGCCGCGTCGGAAAGCTTCGCGCCCTCGACCACCCCCACCGTCGATTTCTCCATGGCGGCGACCGCATCCTGCGTGTCGGCCTGAATGGTCTTCACGATCGCCTCGATCTGCTTGGTCGCCTCGGCCGAGCGCTCGGCCAGCCGCTGCACTTCCTCGGCGACCACCGTGAAGCCGCGGCCCGCCTCGCCCGCGGAGGCAGCCTGGATCGCGGCGTTGAGCGCCAGGACGTTGGTCTGCTCGGTGATGTCGGAGATCAGCTCGACGATCTCGCCGATCTCGAGGGAGGATTCGCCCAGGCGCTTGATGCGCTTCGACGTCTCCTGGATCTGCGTGCGGATGTCGTTCATCCCCGCGATCTGGTTCTGCACGGCGCTCCCGCCTTTCTCGGCGGCGGCGAGCTGCACGTTGGCCACCTTCGCCGACTGCGCGGCGTTCTCGGCGACCTCGTTGATCGACTCCGCCATCGTCAGCACCGAAGCCGACGCCTGCTGGATCTCGCGGTTCTGATGCTGCGAGGCCTCGAACAGCCGGTTGGAGATCGCCTGGGTCTCCTGCGTCGCCTTGGTCACCTGGTCGGTCGCGGAATTGATGCCGCGCACCAGCGTGCGCAGCTCCTCGATCGTGAAATTGATCGAATCGGCGATCGCCCCCGTCACGTCCTCGGTCACCGAAGCCTGCACGGTGAGGTCGCCGTCGGCGAGGTTCCCCATCTCGTTCAGCAGCCGGAGGATCGCCTCCTGGTTCCGCTTGTTCTCGTGCTCGCTTTCCTGTGCCCGCGCGCGGACGTCGTCGAGGAACGCCTTGGCGATCAGCGCCAGGCTCCCGAGCGCGACCAGGGCGAACAGGACCCCGAGGCCCAGCGACAGCACGCGCGGCCGCCCGCCCGACTGGTAGGCGTCTGCGAGCTGCGTCGCGTCAGTCAGCAACGGCTCGGCCTCGCTGTTGATGCTGCGGGCAGCCTGCTTGGCGACGACCAGGTTCTTCATGCTGGCCTGGATCGCGTTGACACCCGCCTCGTAGGCTCCGAAGCGCTTGCCGAGCTCGGCGAGGGTCGCGCGCGCGTCGTCGGAGCGCGGCGCATTCAGCTTCAGCGCGTCGCTGCCGGAGGAGAGCCCGTTCAGCACGTCGCGGAACGTCGTCGCGTCCTTGCCGAGCTGGACCGCCATCTCGGGATCGATCTCGTCGGCCGAGGCCAGCATGCTGGCGTTCTTGGCGATCCGCTGCGACAGCATCGCGAGCTGGTTCGCATAATCGGCCTCGCGGGTCGATCCGCCGGACTGGCCGATCTGCTGCGCTGCCTTCTGCGCAAGCTCCAGCAGCCCGCTGTTGCCGCGGCTGATGGCGCCGAGCCCGTTGGCGAGCGACGTCAGGCTGCGCTCGTTGTCGACCAGCTGCGTCGCCGCGGCGTCGACGCGCAGCCAGCGCGCCTGCAGCGACTTCAAGGTCTCGAGGGCCGCCGGATTCTGCGTCGCATCGAGCACCGTGCCCTTGAGCGTGCCGCCGCTGACCAGTGCGTCGAGGTCCCGCTTGAAGCGCTCGCGACTGTCGCGCACCGCGGCGAATGCATTCGCCTGCCCCTGCGCCGCGAGCGCCGAGCCGCGGGCGAGGCGCTGCGACAGCATCTGCATTTCAGTCGCCGTGGACGCGCGCAGCGCCTGCTGCGACGTCGCGCGATCGTCGAGGTAGAACATGAACACCGCGAGCGCCACGAACAGGAGCGCAAGCAGCCCGAGGACCTGGAACTGCCTGACGATCGGAAGGTTGCCGATGATCGGGAGCTTCGGAGGCACCGGTGCGGCATTCGCTGCGACCCGCAACTGGTCCATGATCGACATCGACGCCAGCGGGTCGTAAGGCTCGGTCGCGGACGCGACCATCCTGACCTGCGTCGTCGGCGGGTCGAATTCGATGTTCTCGGCCGCCGGCGCATCGGCGCCGAAGAGCTTGGGCATTCGCAGTGCCATAGATCCTCCGGATTCATCCTCGGGCCCGATACCGCGGGACCCGGGCCCTCAGTTGCCCTTCCGTTGCCCTTCAGTTGCGCCCCAGGTACCTCTCAGGTGCTGACCTGCAGGAACACAGGGTCGCGCGCGAGGGCGCCGAGATCGATTTCCTGCCAGGCGTTGCCTTCGGCATCGGCCCAGCGCTGTGCGTGCCATTCGGGGGCGCGCTCCACCGGCGCTTCCTCGGTGAGTTCGGCGAGATTGCGCAGGCCCGCCACGCGCTCGACGACGATGCCGGCGTTCAGGTCCCCCGTCCGCGGGCCCAGCAGGATCAGGCGCGCAGCACCCCCGCTCGCGGCGGGCTCGTGACCGAGGAAAGCGGCGAAGTCGATGACGCCGTAGAGGCTCCCGCGGATGTTCGCGAGGCCCAGGAACCAGCTCCGCGTCATCGGGACTTTCACGATCTGCGGCACCGCGATCACCTCGCCGGCATCGGCGAGGCGCACCAGCCAGCGCGCGCCGGCGCAGACCAGGCCGAGCCGCGACGATTCGACCTGCGCCGCGGTCTTGGTCGCGAGTCGGGATGCGAGTTCCTGCTGGAACGAGCGCAGGTCGAGGCGTGCGGCGCGGGTCATGTCGGACGTGGCTGCGCCCGAATCAGCCGAGCGAGGTGATCTTCGCCAGCAGTTCGTCGCGGATGACGGGCTTGACGAGGTAGTCGCGGGCACCCTGGCGCAGCCCCCAGATCTTGTCGGTCTCCTGGCTCTTGGACGTGCACATGATGACGGGGATCGACCGTGTTTCGGGGTCGCGACTGATCGCACGCGTCGCCTGGAAGCCGTTCAGCCCCGGCATCACGACGTCCATCAGGATCAGGTCGGGCTTGCTGCTGCGCGCCTTGGCGATCGCGTCCTCGCCGTTGTCGCTGGCCAGGACCTCGTACCCCGCCTTGGTCAGCATGTCCTGCAGCACATGACGCTCGGTCGGGGAATCGTCGACGATCAGGATCTTTCGGATGCTGCTCATGGGACCTGCCTTCCGTTCGGCTTCGGACCTGACCTGGGCCACGACGGCGCGCGCGGTGATGGGATCGCTCATTGGGTGACCTGTACCCTCACGCCGCGGCCGCGCTGCAGTGTGCCGCGACGGCCTTCAGCAGGCTCTCCTTGGTGAACGGCTTGGTCAGGTACTGGTCCGACCCGACCATGCGGCCGCGGGCGCGGTCGAACAGTCCATCCTTCGAGGAAAGCATGATGACGGGCATCGTGTGGAATCGGTTGTTCTTCTTGATCAGCGCGCAGGTCTGATAGCCGTCGAGCCGGGGCATCATGATGTCGACGAACACCAGATCCGGCTGGTGGTCGGCGATCTTGGCCAGCGCGTCGAAACCATCCTCGGCCAGGATCACCGTGCAGCCCGCCTGCAGCAGGAAGATTTCCGCGCTGCGACGGATGGTGTTCGAGTCATCGATCACCATCACCTTGATGCCCTGCAACGGATTGCGGCCCGACGTTTCGGTTGCCATTCGCGTCTCGCGGCTTGGTCGTGCGGTCTGTGTACCGCATGGGACCTGAGCCGAGTCTGCCATGGCTCAAGCGGGTTGACCAGAGCATAAAGCTTGCCGGAATGGGCATGGAAACCCAAATCTGACTAAAACGCAACAGGAACGACAATCTTTCCCGCACCCGCCTGACGCGGGACGGCAGGGTTTGCCGCAGGGCGGCGGGTAGCGCGCCGCTCGGTCAGCGACCGAGAAACATGCGGTACGCCGGGTTCGCCGATTCGTCGACGTTGTCATAGCCGAGATGGTCGAGAAAGCGCCTGAACTTGGCGTTGTCCCGCGGCGGCACCTGCATGCCCACCAGCACGCGGCCATAATCGGCCCCGTGGTTCCGGTAGTGGAACAGGCTGATGTTCCAGCCCGCGCTCATGCTGGAGAGGAAGCGCATCAGCGCGCCGGGACGCTCGGGGAACTCGAAGCGGTACAGGATCTCGTGTTCGGCCTCGGGTGCGTGCCCGCCGACCAGGTGGCGCACGTGCAGCTTCGCCATCTCGTTGTCCGACAGGTCGTAGGCCTCGATGCGCCTGCGCGCGAGCTCGGCGAGCAGCGCCTCGGTCTCCTGCCGGTTCGCCACCTCGAGACCCACGAACAGGTGGGCGACCTTCGGATCGGCGTAGCGATAGTTGAATTCGGTGATCGAGCGCTTGCCCAGCAGTTCGCAGAACTCGCGGAAACTGCCCGGCCGCTCCGGGATCGACACCGCGATGATCGCCTCGCGCTTCTCGCCCAGTTCAGCGCGCTCGGCCACGAACCGGAGGCGGTCGAAGTTCATGTTCGCGCCGCAGGCGATCGCCGCGTAGGTCCTGTCGACGCTGCGCTCGCGTTCGACCCAGGCCTTGACCCCGGCGACCGACAGGGCGCCCGCAGGCTCGAGGATCGAGCGGGTGTCCTCGAACACGTCCTTCAGCGCAGCGCAGATCGCATCGGTGTCGACGAGAATGATGTCGTCGACGTACTTCCGGGCAAGCCTGAAGGTCTCGCGGCCGACCTGCCTTACGGCAACGCCGTCGGCGAACAGGCCCACGTGCGGCAGCCGCACGCGGCGCCCCGCCGCGAGCGAGCGCGCCATCGCGTCGGAATCCTCGGGCTGCACGCCGATGATCTTCACCTCGGGACGCACGCGTTTGACGTAGGCGGCGATGCCGCTGACCAGGCCTCCGCCGCCGATCGCGACGAAGATCGCATCGAGCGGCGCCTGCCACTGGCGCAGGATCTCCATCCCGATCGTGCCCTGCCCGGCGATGACCTCGGGATCGTCGTACGGATGCACGAAGGTCGCACCCGAGCGCTTGTGCAGCGCCTGCGCCCTGTCGTAGGCGTCCGAATACGAGTCGCCGTACAGCACCACCTTGGCGCCGCGCGCCTCGACCGCGGCGATCTTGATCTGCGGCGTGGTCACGGGCATGACGATCGTGGCCGTGCAGCCGAGCCTCTGCGCCGCGAGGGCGACGCCCTGGGCGTGGTTGCCCGCCGATGCCGCGATGACGCCTTTCGCGCGCTCGGCGTCGGACAGGTGGGCCATCTTGTTGTAGGCGCCGCGCAGCTTGAACGAGAACACGCTCTGCTGATCCTCGCGCTTCAGAAGCACGCGGTTCCCGAGCCTGCGCGACAGCGTCGGCGCGAGCTCGAGCGGGGTCTCGACCGCAACGTCGTAGACCTTGGCGGTCAGGATCTTCTGCAGGTAGTCGACGGCCATCGGATGGAGCGGAGCGCGCCGGCGCGCGCGGCCAAATGCGCAAGCCTAGCAGACCGCGCTCATGCGCGAGGAGGCGCCTGCAAGCGGGCGACTACCGGCGACAGTCGGCGAACTCCCGGGGCCCGGGCGCCTCGGGGACGGCGCCGCCGCGCGACGCGCGCAGGCGCATGCCCAGCGTGCAGAGGACGTTCTGCGCAGCCGCCTGCGCTTCCAGGGAGACGCCGAAACAGCGCGAAGCGTCGCCGGATTCGTCGATTTCGGCGAGCGTCTGGCCGGCAACCACCCGGGCGCCGCGCGCCGCGAGTCCGTGCAGCACACCGGACACGGGCGCATGCACGCCCTCGCCGGAGACCTCGCCGAGGAGCTCTCCGCGTTCGACGCGCTCGGCGATGCGATGCCTCGTCAGGAAGCGGCCGGAATGCCCTGCGTCGACCCGCGATGCGAACGCCGGTGCGCGCGCAATCGCGCGACTGTCGACGAACGCGATCGGCCGCAGCGCGACCGCGACGCCGTGCAGCGACCACGTCGTCGCGGCGATGGTGTCGCCACGATCGAGCACGGCGGGAATGCTCTTGACCGAGGCACAGAAGCACGCATCGATGTTGGCGAGCGTCGCCCCACCGACGTACCACGCGTCGGCGTAGGACATGCCGCGCCTGGGCCACGGGGGATCGGCGTCGTCGATCAGCACGACGCCAGCGCCGCCGAGATGCAGGGCGCGCGCAATGGCGGACCCGATGTCGTCGCATCCGACGACGATGACGACGGGTCGATCATCGCGGCGCGCGCGCTGCGTCATGCACCCGATCCTTTCGCTGATGTTCGCCGCGCCGGCGCGGGACGTGCCGGGGCGACGAGCGGATCGTCGCGCATTCTCGCTACAGGGCGATGACAGGAAGTGCGCCGCGCCCGGTATCTGCTCAGTGGGCAACGGGCGAGGGCGGGCGCAAGCGCCCGAAGTCCGTGAACGCCGGCCTGCGGGTCCCGGCGCGGCATCGCTCGAGGACATCCGGCACGATGTGCTGCCATCGGGCTCGCTTGCCGCGCCACCCGCGACGGCCGGCACTCCCACGGGCGCTTCGCCCGCCCTCGCCTGCCGCCCCCGGACCGGTCGGTGCCGATCCGATCCATGCCGACCGAAATCGTGGTCCGTCCCGGATTCTGCGTCCCGGATTCTGCGTTCGACCGACGCCGCCGCATCGCCGGGCGCGTGGTGACGCGGAACAGTTGAAGTGAAGACGCTGATGCAGAAACGCCGACGCGCCCGCGCC
>DATGDG010000497.1:0-2869 GCA_035311025.1 Casimicrobiaceae bacterium | reverse complement strand
CGAATATCCTCGTCTTCACGCGGCACTCCGGAAAGGTTCGCTCGAAGGAACGGATCCTAGCAGGGCGCTGCCCAATGTCGGCGGGGCGATGCAATCGCTGCGCGGGTCCGGCGTAGCGGCAAGGCCCTGGGCATCTGCCGGATGCTTCACCCCGGGGATCCGGCGTGCGGGCTTGCGGGTCGCGGCTCGCCGCCGTAGATTTGTCGAACGGCAACCCGACGTCGGAGGGCACCATGCGTCGCAGGCTCTATTTCCTCATGCCCGACCCCGCCAGCGCGCGCAGGATGATGGACGACCTGCTGCTCGCGCGTGTCGAGGAACGACACATCCACTTCCTGGCAAAGCGCGGAACCCCGATGGATGGCCTGCACGAGGCCAACCACCTGCAGAAGTCCGATCTCGTCCACGGCGCGCAGGTCGGGCTGGCACTCGGCACCGTGCTGGGACTCGTCGTCGGGGCCCTGCTGGTGAACCTGCTGGTGACCGCCGATCGCTGGCAGGTCGTGACCGTGCTCGGCGCAGGACTCGTCGGCGGGCTGCTCGGAAGCTGGGTGGCGAGCATGGTCGGCAGCTCGGTGCCGAATTCGCGACTGACCCAGTTCGCGCAGGCGATCGAGCAGGGCAAGCTGCTGCTGATGGCGGACGTCCCCGAGCGGCGCGTCGCCGAGGTCCGCGAGAAGCTCAGGCTGCGGCACCCGGAAGCCGAGGATCGCGGGATCGACCCGCACATCCCGGCGTTCCCCTGAGCGCCTGGTGCAATCAGGTCCCGAAGAACTCGCGGACCTTGTCGAACCAGTTCTTGGCGCGCGGACTGTGGGCGTCGGGGTTCTGCTGGACGCTCGCTTCGAACTCGCGCAGGAGCTCCTTCTGCTTCGACGTCAGCTTGACCGGGGTCTCCAGCGACACGTGGCAGTACAGGTCCCCGGTCACCGAGCCGCGCACCGGACGGATGCCCTTGTTCTTCAGCCGGAACACCTGGCCGGTCTGCGTCTCGGCGGGGACCTTGAGCTTGGCGTGGCCGTCGAGGGTCGGGATCTCGATCTCGCCGCCGAGCGCCGCCGTCGCGAAGCTGATCGGCATTTCGCAGTGCAGATCGGCACCTTCGCGCTGGAACACCGGGTGCGGCTTGAGGCCGATGACCACGTAGAGATCGCCGGTCGGCCCGCCGTTCACCCCGGCCTCGCCTTCGCCCGAAAGGCGGATGCGATCGTCCTGGTCGACACCCGCGGGAATCTTCACCGACAGCGTCTTGTGCTTCTTGACGCGGCCCGCACCGTGGCAGTCGTGGCAGGGCTCGGGGACGATCTTGCCGGTGCCGTGGCACTGCGGACAGGTCTGCTGGATCGAGAAGAAGCCCTGGGAGACGCGGACCTCGCCGCGACCATGACAGGTCGGGCAGGTCTTGGGCTGGGTGCCCGGCTTGGCGCCGCTGCCGTGGCAGGTGCCGCATTCGTCCAGCGTTGGAATGCGGATCTTGATCTCCGCGCCGCGCGCGGCCTCCTCCAGCGACAGCTCGAGGTTGTAGCGCAGGTCGGAGCCGCGATACATGCCGCTGCCGCCCCCGCGGCCGCGCTGCTGGCCGAAGATCTCGCCGAAGATGTCGCCGAACGCGTCGGCAAACCCGCCGAAACCCTCGCCGCCCCGCGCGCCGGCCGCCCCGGCCCCGAAACCCATCGAAGGATCGACGCCGGCATGCCCGAACTGGTCATAGGCGGCGCGCTTGCGCGAATCCGACAGGATTTCGTAGGCCTCCTTCGCTTCCTTGAATTTCTCCTCGGCGTGCTTGTCGTCCGGATTGCGGTCCGGATGGTGCTTCATCGCGAGCTTGCGATAAGCCTTCTTGATCTCGTCTTCGGAAGCGTCGCGGTTGACGCCGAGGATCGTGTAGAAATCGCGTTTGGACATGGATGATCAGGCGGCTCCCCTGCCGCATGCCGATACCGGCGCTACCAAAACTGCCTGCCGGGGCGAGCTCCGGCGCAATGGCCCATTACCTGCCGAATGCCGCTCGACGCCAGGCGGCCGGGACCCCCGCACGAGGCGATGCGACCGGGCCCCGACGCAAAACGGCCGAGTTAACCGGCGCCAGCGGCGCCGCGTTGAACTCGGCCACATATTCCGTCGCGCGCCAATTGTCGCAGATGCGCGAGCCGTCGAGGCGGCGGAATATGCTTACTTGCGGTCCTTGACCTCCGTGTACTCGGCGTCGACGACCTTCTCGTCGCCGCCCTTCGCCCCTTCCCCGGCGCCCGACGGACCCTGGCCTGCACCCGTACCTGCACCGCCCTGAGCGGCTTGCGCCTGCGCGTACATCGCCTCGCCGAGCTTCTGCGACGCGGTGGCGAGCGCCTCGGACTTCGCTTCGAGCGCTTCCTTGCCCGCGTCCTTGTCCTTGAGAAGCTCCTCGGCATCCTTCAGCGCGGCCTCGATCTTGCCCTTCTCGTCGGCACCGACCTTGTCGCCGTAGTCAGCGAGCGACTTCTTCACGCTGTGCACGAGGCCGTCCAGGCTGTTGCGCGCCTGCACGACCTCCATCAGCTTGCGGTCTTCCTCGGCGTGGGCCTCGGCGTCCTTGACCATGCGCTGGATCTCGTCTTCCGACAGGCCCGAGTTGGCCTTGATCGTGATCTTGTTCTCCTTGCCCGTCGCCTTGTCCCTGGCCGACACGTGCAGGATGCCGTTGGCGTCGATGTCGAAGGTGACCTCGATCTGCGGCGTGCCGCGCGGCGCAGGGGGAATCCCCTCGAGGTTGAACTGCCCGAGGCTCTTGTTGCCCGTCGAGCGCTCGCGCTCGCCCTGCAGCACGTGGATGGTCACGGCGCCCCGGTTGTCGTCGGCCGTCGAGAACACCTGCGTCGCTTTGGTCGGG
>DATGDG010000496.1:0-9185 GCA_035311025.1 Casimicrobiaceae bacterium | reverse complement strand
GCTCGCACGGCGCGATCGCCGCGGCCTCGAAGCTCTACGACGTCGAGGCGCCACGGTTGACGGAAGTGCCCGAGGTCGACGGTTTCCTGATGGCCAAGGAACTGGTTCTGGTCGAGTTCGCGCGCTGGGACGAGATCCTCGCCCTGCCCGAGCCCGCGTTCGAGGCGCCGATCGCCACTGCGATGTGGCATTTCGCACGCACGCTGGCGCTCGCAGGCAAGGGGCGCGGGATCGAGGCGAAGGCCGAGCGCGTGAAGTTCGGGCAGGCGGCGGCGACCCTCACGAAGACGATGGGCTACGGCAACAACGATGCTGCCGGACTCGCAGCGGTCTCCGTCCCTTACCTCGACGGCCGGCTCGCGCTGATGGCGGGCGACACCGCTAGCGCAATCGCCAAGCTGCGCAAGGCCGTCGCTGCCGAGGATGCGCTCGTCTACGACGAGCCGCCGGACTGGTACCTTCCTTCGCGCGAGCCCCTGGGCGCGGCGCTGCTGCGCGCCCGCGAGCCTGCCGCCGCGGAGCAGGTGTTCCGCGACGAGCTCGCCCGGCACCGCGAAAGCCCGCGTGCGCTGTACGGCTTGCACGCGGCCCTCGTCGCCGAAGGACGCGTGAAGGAGGCAGCCGCCGTCGAGCGGCGCTTCCGGCACGCCTGGCGCGCAGCCGACGTCAGGCTCGACCTCGCCGCGCTGTAACCGCGCAGCGCAGCGGCCACCGACCTCCGCACGGGTCCGGCGCCGGTCGCAGATCGGCGTCGCAGTCTCAGGGCTTCTGCTGCGCTGCCCACTTGCGCAGCGCCTCGAGAGTGTTCGCGTCGTGCCGATCGGGATCGAGCGACGTGTACTCGTAGAGGATGCGCCCGTCCGGCGCGATGACGTACGAGACCCGGTTGGCGTAGCGCGGAGCGATCGCCAGGACGGCGTCGTAGGCCTTCATGATGTGCTGGTCGCCGTCGGCGGCGACGGCGAACTTGCTGCGGCACTCGCTGACGGAGAATTTCTTGAGGGTCGCGATGTCGTCGTGCGAGACGCCGATGACGGTGGCGCCGAGCGCATGGTAGGCGTCCATCGCTTCGGCGAAATCGTGCGCCTCGATCGTGCAGCCGGTGGTGAACGCCGCCGGGTAGAAATACAGGACAACCGGGCCCTTCTTCAGCGCGTCGGCGAGAGAGAAGGTGAACACCTTGCCGCCGAGCGACGCCGGGGCGCTGAATTCGGGTGCGCGCGCGCCCGGCTTAAGCGCGGCCGCCGCCGGGCCCGCCCCGAGCACGGCGAGGATCGCAACGACCGCGACCCCCTGCTTCATCGCCCCCGACCGCGAGATTGCCATTGCCAAGCTCCTACGTGCCTGTCGTGCGCGAAGGTTCCCGCGACCCCCAGAATAGCAGGGATGCCCTGCCCATGGAACCGGGCGGGCCGGCGTTGCGCCGATGCGCGCCCGGGTTAAACTGCGCCGCTCGGGTACGGGCATCCCGCGAACCCACCCCGCAGGAAACAAGTCGAGACACGATGTTCACCGACGGAGGAGAACCATGCTGAAGCAAGTCCGATCCATATTGGGGGTGGCCGCCACGGCCGCCATTGCGGCCTGCGCCGTTTCCCAATCCGCGCAGGCCGCAACGATCATCGACGAGTGGGCCTCGGTCAAGGTCCCGCCGCCACCGGCCCTGCACCCGGTCACCGTCGACCCGAAGACGACCGCGCTCCTGATGATCGATTTCAACAAACAGACCTGCAACATGCAGCGCCGGCCGCGTTGCGTTGCATCGATCCCGCACGTCGAGAAGCTCCTGAAGGAAGCGCGCGCTGCCGGCGCGATGGTCGCCTACAGCGTCGGTGGAGGCGGTGTTGCGGCCGAGATCGCGAAGGAAGTCGCACCGACCAAGGACGAGCCGGTCGTTTCCTCGGGCGTGGACAAGTTCCGGAACACCGATCTCGAAAAGGTCCTGAAGGACAAGGGCATCAAGACGGTGATCGTCGTCGGAGCCGCAGCGCATGGCGGGGTGCTCTATACGGCGAGCACCGCGGCGATGCTGGGCTTCAAGGTGATCATTCCGGTCGATGGCGTAACTGCACACTATCGATATGCCGAGCAGTACGCGGCATGGCATTTCGCGAACGCGCCGATCATCTCCAAATCGGTGACGCTGACCAGCATTGACCAAGTGAAGTTCTGACCGGACGTCTGCCGCGACGGGACGTCCGCGTGCAGCGATCCGCAGGCCGGCGCAGCGATGCGCCGGCCTCTTGCTTCCCGGCCCCGCGCGTCAGGCTCGCGCGCCGCGCGGGCGACGCCGCAGCGCGTCGATGCCCCATGGCCCGCCGCCGGCGAATGCCAGGTATAGGAACAGGAAGCAGTAGAGCACTGCCGACTCGCCCCGATTGAGCAGCGGGAGGAAGGCTTGCGGCGCATGCGCGATGAAGTAGGCGAACGCCATCTCGCCGGACAGGACGAACGCCGCCGGCCGCGTGAACAGGCCGAGCATCACCAGCGCGCCTCCGATGAGCTCAAGCAGCCCGGCCGCGCCGATCAGCGAGAACAGCGGCAAGTGCTCGAAATGGGCAACTTCCGGGAAGTGCAGGATCTTGGCCGACCCGTGGGTCATGAACAGGAACCCGGCGACGATCCGCAGCACGCTCAGGATGCGCGGCGTCCAGGTCGGTGAAAGTGACGAGCTTGCAGGCATGCGATTCTCCCTGACGGCGCCCTGCCGCCGCGCCTCGTGCACAGCGCAGGACCTTCATCAGGCAGCACCGGGGAGGGAATAGTTCGCGGGCGCCCGCGCGAGACGCTCCCGCCCGTCGGTGCCCCGTTGCCGCCAGAACCTGTCCCGACGCAGCGTGCTCGCGGGGCCGCAGATCAGCCGGCGGGCAGCTCGATCACCCGGCCGGATGCCGCGGCTTCCGAGATCGCCTCGGTGACGCGCAGGTTGGCGAGGCCGTCGCGGGCCGAGACCCGCGGCTGCGCTTCGCCTCGGACGACGGCGCCGAAGTGCTCGAGCTGATGGACGAGAGGATCGTCGCGCACCAGCCCGGCGACGCTGGAGTGGAAGGGCTTCCACCACGACCGGTCCTCGGCGCGGTCGTAGGTCTTGAGCCGCATCGTCGGGATCGACAGCGACCCGAAGGTGCCCATCACGACGTAGCAGTCCTCGTCGGGATAGGTCGCATACGCCTTGTTCTCCTGCGAGGTCTGCTCCCAACTGCGCGCGCAAGCCGCGGTGTCCGAGAGCATGAACGATCCGAGCGCGCCGCTCGCGAAGCGCAGGTTGATCGCGACCGTGTCCTCGACCGGGAAATGGCGTATCGCGTGCGAGGCGAAGGCCTGCACTGCGACGATCTCGCCGCACAGCATTCGCAGGTTGTGCACCTCGTGGATCATGTTAAGCAGGATCGGGCCGCCGCCGGGTGCGCGACGCCACGGGCCGTCGGCGAAATACCGGTCCGGCTTGAAGAACACCGCGCTGCCCATCACGCCGACCAGCGATCCCAGCGTGCCGCGCGCGACGATCTCGCAGGCCTTCGCCATGATCGGGCTGTGGGCGCGATGATGGCCGATCAGGATCCGCGCCGCCGCCGCCTCGGCGATCATCACCAGGCGCTCGCCTTCCGCAACCGTCGGCGCGATCGGCTTCTCGAGCAGCATCGGAAGCGCGGCGTCGATGCAGGTGATGGCGTGCTCGACGTGCAGCGGGTTGGGGGTGGCGAGGATCACGCCGGCGGGGCGATCGCGGGCGATGAGATCGCCCAGCGATGGGTACAGCGGCACGCCCGCTCGGGCGGCGACTTCCGCCGCCGCCGGAGCGGGATCGACGATCGCCGAGAGGGTGCAGGTGGGACTCCGCTGCGCGACCGCCATGTGCGCGAGGCCGATGTAGCCGGCGCCCGCCACCGCGATGCGGGTCTTGCTCATGGACTTGAGCCTCGGTGGGAGTGTGGCGACAGCGCCAGCATCGCGCGCCATCGCGCCGACACCGCGTCGAGACGTGCCGGCACCTCCGCGATCAGGGGCCGCGCGAAACCGCGCACGCGCTGCCGGTCGTTCTCGTCGTCGATGTACTCGACCGGGGACTTGCCGTCGATCCGTGCGAGCATCAGCGCGGGCAGCAGGCTCGCGACCCTGGCTTCCAGGCCCGCGCGCGGCTCCCAGTCCACGCCGGCAAGGTAGGCATCGCAGAACCTGCGGTAGCAGCCGAGGTAGGCCTGCGCCCATTGCGGCCGGGCGATGCACTTCAGCAGCAGGTGATTGAGGCAGAACGCCGCGTCGAATGCGGGATCGCCGAACCACGCGCATTCGGCGTCGAGGAACACCGGTCCGCGCGGGCCGACGAGGATGTTCTTCGGACTGACGTCGCCATGCACCAGCGCGACCCGGGTCTGCGCGGTGCGCTGCGCGAGGGACTGCAGCGCAGCCGCGATGTCGGGATGCCGCAGCGCGGTCGCGAGCAGGTAGGGCTCGAGCCGGATCGCGTGAAAGATCGCATCGGTCGGAAAGCGCTGCGCAACGCCTGCGTCGCCGGCGCTCGCCGCGTGCAGGCGCACGAGGATCGCGCCGACCTCGCCAGCGGTCCCCTCCGAAACGACGCCATCGAGCAGCAACCGCTTCCAGACCGGATGGCGGGCCGGGTCCAGGAATTCCATCGCGAAGATGCCTAGGCGTGGGTCGCTCGCGACCGGCCCCGGCACGGCATCGGGACAATGCGCCGCCGCGAAGGCGATCCACTGCCATTCATAGGCATTGCGCTCGATCGGCGCGAACCACGGCTGCGCGACCTTGAGCTGCGGCAGCGCGCGCTTGATGCAAAGCGACCGGCCGGGCAGGTCGACGCGCCAGATGTCGGAGGACACGCCGCCGGCGAGCGGCGTCCAGGCCGCGTCGGCATCGGATCGCACGAGGCCCTGCGTTCGCAGGAAATCGCGGAGCCCGGGGTCCGGACGCGCAGCGGAAGTCATCGAGTCGCCCGGAGGCGGACACCGCGGGCGTCGGCGCGATGCCACGACGGTGCCGCTGCCCGCAGCATCAGCCGCGATGCGGCGCGAGCGCCGCGGCACCGGCGTAGGGCGCGCCGGAGTGCTCTGCGATGCGCAGCAGCTGGTTGTACTTGGCGACGGTGCTGGACGTGCGCAGCGATCCGATCTTGATCTGGCCCGCCGCCGCACCCACGGCGATGTCGGACATGAAAGCGTCCTCGGTCTCGCCGGAGCGCGCCGACACGATCGTCGCATAGCCGGCGGCCCTGGCCTGGGCGATGACCTCGAGCGTGCCGGTCAGCGTGCCGTTCTGGTTGGCCTTGACCAGCACGCCGTTGGCCACCCCCTCGCGCACGCCGCGCGCGAGGCGCTGCGGATTGGTCGTGAAGAGGTCGTCACCGACGAGCTGCAGCCTGCGCCCCAGCCGGTCGGTCAGCAGCTTCCATCCCGACCAGTCGTCCTCGTCGAGGCCGTCCTCGACCGAGACGACCGGGAAATGGCGCGCCCACGAATCGATCATGCCGATCATCGCGGTGGCGTCGAGATCGCGCTGCTCGCGCGCCAGCCGGTAGCGGCTGCCGGCCACCTTCAGCGTGGTTGCCGCGACGTCGATCGCAATCGCGACGTCCTCGCCCGGAACGAGTCCTGCGCGCTCGATCGAATCGACCATCAGCTGCAGCGCGGCGCGGCCGGTCTCGCATCCGGGACTCAAGCCGCCCTCGTCGGCCAGCAGAGTCGGCAGGCCGCGCTCGTCCGAGAGGGCCGCCGCCGCGGTGCGCACGCGCGCGATCAGGTGGATCGCCTCCGCGATCGAGGAAGCGCGCATCGGTATCGCCAGGAAATCCTGCACGTCCATCCCGCAGCGGGCGTGCAGCCCGCCGCTCAGGATGTTGGTCATCGGCAGGGGCAGCGTCGGCTGCACGCATGCGAGATCGGCGATCCGCTGGTAGAGCAGCTGGCCGCGCGATGCCGCCGCGGCGCGGCAGACGGCGAGCGATACGGCGAGGATCGCGTTGGCGCCCAGGCGCTCGAGCCGCGGGGTGCCGTCGAGCTCGCGCAGCTGCAGGTCGATGCCCCGCTGATCTGCGCCATCGGCCCCGCCAAGCGCCTGTGCGATCTCGCCGTCGACGTTGGCGACCGCCTTCAGGACACCGAGCCCGGCGAAATGCGCAGGATCGCCATCGCGCAGCTCGTGCGCCTCGAACGTGCCGGTCGACGCCCCGGAGGGGACGCTCGCGCGGCCGAAGCTGCCATCGTCGAGCAGCACGTCGGCTTCGACCGTGGGCCGTCCTCGCGAATCGAGGATCTGGCGTGCGCGGACGCTGCGGATCGCGCTGCCGCTCATCGAGCGATCCTGCTCGTGACGCCCGTCGATGGGTACGTGCCGCTCATGCCGCGACGATTCTACGCGGCCGTCGGTCGGCCGCCGCCTCTCGCGTCGGGGAGTCTGGCAAGCAGCTCCGACGCCGCCCGCCCGACCTCTGCGCCATCGACGACCGTCACCCGCAGGCGCCGCGCAAGCCAGGCGAGGCGATCCTCGACCGGCGGTGCAGTCGGCAACTCGCCCAGCATCTCCGCGGCGCGCACATCGCCGGCGGCATGCGCGCGTCCGTCGAGCACCAGGCGCGCATCGATCTCGGCGCGCGCGCCCTGCAGCATTGCCGCGACCCGAGGGGCTTCGAGCCGGATGCTGCGGTGTGCGAGCGTCAGCCGGATCAGCGACAGATGCGCCATCAGGCGCTGCCCGTAGTCAAGCAGCGTCGCAAGCTCGACCAGCGGCAGGCGGACCCGCTCCGGCTCGGCGGCACTGCGCTGGAACGCCGCGGCAAGCGCAGCCAGCGCGTCGTAGGCGCGCCTGCGCGCCAGCCGCTGCTCGACCATCGCTCCCGCCTGGGGACCTTCGCCGCCTGCCATCGCCAACGCTGCATATTGCCGCAACGCGTCGACGGCTCGCGCCACCTGTTGCGGCAGGCTGCGCCGCTCCCACGACGGCAGCACGTAGCTGAATGCCCAGGCAAGTGCCGCGCCGAGGAAGGTGTCCGCGATGCGCTCGACGATCGCATAACTGGCGCCCGGATAGGCGAGATGCTGCTGGATCAGCGCCATCACGGTGGCCGCGATCGCCGTGACGACGTACTGCACCCCGACGAACGCGTGGGCGGCCGCGACCGAGACGATGAAGACGGCGGCCAGGACCGCGGTCGACGGCACCTGGAACAGCAGCAGCACCAGCAGGCAGCCGAGCAGCGTGCCCAGCACCCGCGCATTGCGCCGCGCGAGCGTCTGTTCGAGGCTGCCACGCAGCACGACCGCGACACTGAGAACGACCCATGCGGGATGCGACGACCACGGCGACGCGTGGGCGATGAAGAATGCGGCGGAGATGGCGAGGCTCATGCGCAGGGCGTGGCGCAACACCGGCGATCGCAGCGTGAGCTGCGCGCGGATCGCCGCGAGCGGCCAGCCGTCGGGCGCGACGAACAGGCGCAACTCCTGCCGGGAAAGCGGCAGCTCCGGTTCCGCGTCGTCGCCGCGCAGCAGCAACATGATCGCCCGGGTCTCGCCGGCGAGGCGCTGCAGGCGGTCGGTGAGCGCAGGCAACAGGCGGGCACGCGGGTCGTCAGGAGGGAGCGACACGCCGTCCATCGCGCGCGAGAACTCTGGCGCCTCGATGCGTCCATCGAGCGAAGCGCGCTTGCCGCGATACGCCGCCTGCGCGGCATCGAGCGCGTCGGCGATCGCCCGCAGACCGTCGCCCAGCCGACTGCGAGCGGCCGCACCCGCATCGTCGTGGCCCAGCAGGTTGAGGTCGAGGCGGCTCGCGAGCAGCACCTCCCGCAACTCGATCAGGCGCAACAGGATCGCGGCATGCCGGGCGGCACCGAGCGCATCGGGCGCGACGAACACGAGATCGCGCGCCGCCTGCAGGCGATCGGCCAGCGCGGTTTCGTCGGTGATCCACGTGCGCATCGTCGCGATGTCGGCTTCCTGCAGCCGGGGCGCAGCGACCAGCCTCGCGCGCGAGCGCAGCAGGCGCGACGTCGCGCCCATCACCTCGGCGAGGGAATTCCAGCGATAGAAACCCTGGAGCATCCAGGTCGCCGAGACGGCCCATGCGAGATAGGCGATCGCGCCCGTCCCGGTCCACGCCAGCGCTTGGGCCGCGGAGGCTGCCGGCGCGGCGACCGCGAACACGATCGCGAGGATCGGCGCAAAGGAGATTGGCATCGCCCGTGGGCCCCAGCCCAGGGTCAGCAGCGCGACGAAAGTGATCACGGCGATCGCGACACCCAGCGCCAGAGGATCGCCGATCAGCGCCGCGACGACCGCCGACGCCGCGCAGGCGAGGATTGACGCGAACGCGACGCGCTGCCGGGCGCGGCTCACGGTGGTCGGAAGATCGGCGAGGCTCGCGCAGATCGCGCCGGTGCTGGCGAGCAGCCCCGCCTGTGCTCCGGCGAGTGCCGCGACCGCGGCGTGGATCAGCCCGACGCCGATCGCGACCTCGATGCCGTTGACCAGATAGGCGGGAATGCGACGCAGCAGCATCGAGCGTGGTGACGGTCCGCGCGGTGACGGGGATCGGATCACCGGTCGCCGCCGTTAGGGTAATCTTGCGCCGGAATCTCTCCGAAAAGCCCGAGGAATGCAATGAAGATCACGCTCGTGGGATCGCGCTACTTCGGCGCGACGGTGTTCGAGGCCCTGCGCAAGGACGGCACTGACATCGTGCGCGTCGTCGCGCCCGCCGCCGACGACAGGCTTGCCCTCGCGGCCAGCGTCGCCGGCGTGCAGCTGTACATCCTCGAGAACCCCAAAGTGGTGCCGGGCGAGGCGATCGCCGAAGGCACCGACCTGATCGTCGCCGCGCACACCCACGCGCGGGTGAGCGACGAGGCACTCGCGCGCTCGCGGCTGCGCGGCATCGGTTACCACCCGTCACTCCTTCCGCGTCACCGCGGCATCGCCGCCGTCGAGTGGACGGTCCTCGAAGGCGACCCGATCGCGGGCGGATCGGTCTATCACCTCGCCGACGGCTGGGATGCCGGTGCGATTGCAGCCCAGGACTGGTGTTTCGTCAAGAAAGGTGAAAACGCGCGCGAACTGTGGGAGCGCGCGCTGGCGCCGATGGGACTGAAGCTCCTGGCGCAGGTCGTCAGGTACGCCGCCGAACACGGTTCGCTGCCCGCCCACAGGCAGGACGAGCAGTTCGCCACC